>JBBJOU010000075.1:0-8578 GCA_037724305.1 Acidimicrobiales bacterium | reverse complement strand
GCTGGAACGCGCTCGCCCAGCAGGTCTTCTTCTCCCAGCGCGACTTCGCCGCCGGCCCCGACCAGCGCTTCAGCGACGACGCCTGGGACAACTACGTCCCTGAGCGCAACGGGCTCCGGGACCACATCGCCGCCGTCGGCGCCGCCAACCCCGTCGTGCTGACCGGCGACGTCCACGCCACCTACGTGTGCGACGTCAAGGCCAACTTCGACGACCCCACCTCGGCCACCGTGGCCACCGAGCTGGTCGGCACCTCGATCACCACCGGTGGCGACGGCGTCGACCAGTCCCCCGGCGACCTCGTGCAACTGGCCGAGAACCCGCACATCAAGTTCATCAACCGCAAGCGGGGCTACATCCGCAACGTGGTCACACCCACGGAGTGGACGGCCGACTTCCGCACCGTCGACTACGTCACCACGCCGGGTGCCCCGGTGCAGACCAAGGCGACCTTCGTCATCGAGGACGGCCGCCCGGGGGCCGTCCCGGCCTAGGCGACGGTGACGACGGGTGCGGGCACCACCACGACCGCGTCGATCGAGTCGAGGGCAGCACCAGTTGTTTCCTGACCTCCGGAGGAAGCGGGAGTAGACAAGCCGTGCGTTTGGCGAGTTCTCGGCTGGCGGGCCGAGAAGGCTTCTGAGGAAGAGAGGCGGGAGGGTGACGCCCCGTCGCCGCCAACAACACCGACGCCGCCACCCTCGTCATGAAGGGCGGCACGGGCCGCAAGCCGAGATGAGCCGAGGCAGCGCCTGACAACCGCCGACAGCCGGGACAACCAGGCCTGCGGGAACATCCGTCGGCGCGGCGCGGGGTTCCGCTGTCGCAATACCAGGTGACCGAGTGCGACGCCTGTGCTCGCAGCGATGTCCGGGAAACGACTAACTGCAATGTGCACATACTGCGGTCGTCATCGCAGGTTGTTCGTTCGTCCCGCAACGTCCCGAGAAGTTTTGTGAACAACTTCTTGTTTCTCTTCGTCCCTTCCGTCTATGTTGGCCGCCGCCCCGGCCGACCGGCGCTGGGCGGAACAAGGTGACGACGGTCCGTACTGGACCTGGGCGAAGGCCGCTTACCGCGACAAATGGGGATTTCACGGGCGCCACCTTTTTGCCGTTTCGATGTTGTCGGCGATGACGGTTGCCGCCATCGTGGTGGTGAACCCCGACTCGTTCGACGTGCTGTTCCGCAATGTCGCCATAGCCCGCGCTGCGTTGTCTCTGGCGGTGCACGCCCGAGAGATGGATCGCCGTGCCGAGAGACAGGGCCTCGCCAACCCCGGACGTATCGGCGTCCGCCTCGCTCGCTCTGAGCGATCGATGAAGAAGCAACTGGGCAACGTCTGCCCCATCAACGCCAGGAGTTGCGAGTGACCAGCGACGGAACGACCAGCGGCGGATGTCCCATGAACCGGCGCCGCTTCCTGACGAGCCTCGGCCTGGGGGCGGCGGCGTCGGCGGCGACCCTGACCCCGGCGGGGGCGGCGCTGGCGGGCCCCGCCGCGCCGTCGCGCCGGCCGCCGGCGTTCGAGACGACGTTCGGTCGCCTGTTCCCCCGGCTGGCGCCGTTCTCGCCGGACACTGTGGCGCTGACCGAGGCGTTGCTCGACATCGGGCGGCCGGGCGGCATCCTCGACGCCAACGACGACCTCTCGGCCGGTCCGCTGGCCCTGCTCATCAACCCGGCGCTGAACGTGAACAACCCCAACAACCCGTTCCACACCGGGGGGACGACGTTCATGGGCCAGTTCCTCGACCACGACATCACCTTCGATGTCGGGTCCGAGCTCGGCGTCCCAACTGACCCGAGCCGCTCCCGGAACGGGCGGACACCGGCGTTCGACCTCGATTCGGTGTACGGCGCCGGACCGATGGCGTCGCCCCACCTCTACGACCGGGCCGATCGGGACCGGTTCTACTACTACACCGGCGGCGTGTTCGAGGACCTCCCCCGGGGCGACGACATGCGGGCCAACATCGCCGACCCCCGCAACGACGAGCACCTCATCATCGCCGGGCTCCAGTGCGCCTTCCTGAAGTTCCACAACCAGGCGGTCGACCACGTCCGCCGCCCCGGCCGCCGTGACCCCAACGCCTTCGCCAACGCCCGCCGGCTCATGACCTGGCACTACCAGTGGATGATCGTCCACGAGTTCCTGCCGTTGTTCGTGGGCCAGGACCTGGTCGACGACATCCTCGCCAACGGTCGCCGGTTCTACCGGCCGACGGGCGGCGCGTCCATGCCCGTGGAGTTCCAGGGCGCCGCCTACCGGTTCGGCCACAGCATGGTGCGCCCCTCCTACCGGGCCAACAGGACCGGCCAGGACGGTGGCCCGTTCATCGGGTTCGTCTTCGACCCGCTCGCCGAGCCCTCTGACGATCCCGACGACTTCGTCGGCGGGTCTCGCGGTGACCGCCGGTTCATCGGGTGGGAGTCGTTCTTCGACTTCGGCGACGGCCAGGTCAGGCCGAACAAGCGGATCGACACCAAGCTCTCCTCGCCGCTGTTCAACCTGCCGCTCAGCGCCATCGCCAGCGGTGACAACCCGACGGTGCTGCCCCAGCGGACGCTGCTGCGCCACGTCACCTGGTCCATGCCGTCCGGCCAGGACATCGCGCGCGAGATGGGCGAGGACCAGCTCCTGGTGGCCGACCTGCCCGAGCTCGCCCAGTACGGCGGGCTGGGCCTCGATGCCAGCACCCCGCTCTTCTACTACGTGCTGAAGGAGGCGGAGCTCGCGGCGGACGGGTTGCACCTCGGGCCGGTCGGCGGGCGCATCGTGGCCGAGGTCATGCTCGGCCTGCTCGAGCTCGACCCCGATTCGTACCTCAACGCCCGGCCGCGTCGCTGGCAGCCGACGTTGGCGGACCGGCGCGGGGTCGTCACCGGCGACTTCCGCATGGTCGACTTCCTGACCTTCGCCGGCGTCGATCCCGTCAGCCGGGGACGATGACGGTGCCCCCCTTCGACGGGGACCAGCCGAGCCGGGCGGTATGCCCGCCGGGTTCGCCCTGCCACGAGGCGCAGGCAGGGGTGCAACCGGACAGTGCCGTCTCGGACCTCGATGACCTGGGTGTGGTGCAGCGCCTCCTGCTGGCCACCGACGGCACCCTCACCCACATCCTCGAGGCCTACATCGGCGAGCGGGTCCGGCTCGTCAAGCTGCACCAGCACCTGGTGACCGATCCCGCCGAGCGGGTCGCCAGCCAGCTCAACGACGGCGAGCGCGGCCTCCGGCGGGTCATCCTCCTGCGGGGTTCGGGAAGCGACATCACCTTCGTGTACGCCGACTCGCTCGTCCTGCTCGATCGACTCCCCCCGCTGGTGGCCGACGGGTTGCTCGAGTCCGAGGTGCCCATCGGCAAGCTGCTGTGGCGGTGCCGGGCCGAGACCTTCCGGGAGATCACCGACGTGTGGGAGCGCCACGATGCCGGCACCGCCGCCCACTTCGGGCTCGGGGCGTCCGACTCGCTCGTCTCGCGGAAGTACCAGATCGTGGCGGATGGGCGGCCCATTGCCATCATCACCGAGACGTTCCCCAAGGTGGCGTTCCCCCGCCCCGGGGCACCCGAACGCCTGCGCTGAGGGGAGATCTCAGCCGACGAGGAGGGCGATGCCGACGGCGACGCTGAGGGCGACGACGGCCCGGCGCAGGGCGAGCGCCGGCAGCCGGGATGCGAGGCGGCCGCCGAGCACGCCGCCGAGCAGGCTGGCCGGGGCACCGACGGCCACCGCCCCCCACGACACCGGCCCGAACCCGACGAAGGCGATCAGCGCGACCGTGTTCGCCACGAGCGACAGCACGTTCTTCATGGCGTTCAGGCGCCGGAGCTCGCCACCCACGAAGGCGCTCAGGGTGGCGAGGAGGACGACCCCGAGCCCGCCGCCGAAGTAGGCGCCGTACGCCCCGCCCACCCCGGTGACGGCCATCGCCGTACGGCGTCGGGGCCGGCCGTCGCCCCCGCTGCGCAGCCGGGCCAGTCGTGTTTCGGGGATGGCGAGGAGAGCGGCGCCGAGGAGCACGAGGAACGGCACCACGGCATCGAACACCCCGTCGTCGGCGGCCAACAGCAGAGCGGCACCTGCCGCTGCCCCGACGGCCGTGGCGACGACGAGCACCCGCAACCACCGGTCGGCGGGGTCGAGGCTGCCCCGCGCCGACACGGCGCCGCCGACGTAGCCCGGCCAGAGCGCCAGGGTGTTGGTGACGTTGGCCACCAGCGGCGACAACCCGGTGGCGACAAGCGCAGGGAACGACACCAGCGACCCGCCACCCGCCACGGCGTTCACGAACCCGGCGGCGAAGGTGGCCACGACGACGAGCACCACGTCGGCCACGGACACGACGGCCGACGCTACCGGCCGGGGCGAAGGCCGCCGTCGGCCGGAGACACGCGCTGCCGCCCCGAGCGGAGCCTGCGGAGCGAGGCATGTCACAGTCGCGCGTGCCTGGCGTGTCGGCCGCGGTGTAGGTCGCGCGTGCCTGGCGTGTAGGTCGCGCGTGCCTGGCGTGTAGGTCGCGCGTGCCTGGCATGTCACAGTCGCGCGTGCCTGGCGTGTCGGTCGCGGTTAGGTCGACCCATCGTCGGGCGTGCCTGGCGCACGGGCTGCGGCGAGGCGCGTCAGCGGGCGAGGATCCCGCGCGCCGCCACCGCCAGCTTCTGGCGGGTGGGTACCCGCACCCGCGCCGAGAAGACGTCGTAGCCGGCGGCCTCGATGCGATCGAGGATCCCGCCGTACAGGCGCCGGGCGGCCCGGATGCAGCCGGCCGACCGATCCGGCAGCAGGCCGAGACCCTCGTCGGCGAGCCCGTACCACGCCCGGGTACGGGCGATCTCGAAGCGCATCAGCTCGACCCAGGCGGCGTCGGGCAGCCGCCGCGACGGGTTGGCGCCGAACCGGCGGAGGTCCTCCTGGGGCACGTAGACCCGGCCACGTTCGAGGTCCTCATCGACGTCGCGCAGGAAGTTGGTCAGCTGGAAGGCGATGCCGAGCGCCCGCGCCGGCCGGAGCGCCGCCGGTACCCGTTCCGGCTCCAGCAGGGGCAGCATCAGCTCGCCGATCACCGCCGCCGAGCCGTCCATGTAGACGAGGAGGTCCTCGAAGGTCTCGTAGGTGGTGACGGTGAGGTCCATGGCCATCGAGGTGAGGAACCGTTCGAAGGCGCCGACGGGTAGGTCGAAGCGCACGGCGGTGTCGACCACCGCCTCGAGCACCGGGTGCTCGGAGTGCCCGGCGGCGAGATCGGTGAGGAAGCACTCCCCGAAGGTCGCCAACGCCGCCTCCCTACGCTCGACGGGCACGGGCCCGAGGTCGTCGACGATCTCGTCGGCGTAGCGGGCGAAGCCGTAGAGGGCGTGCACGTGGGGGCGGGTGGTGACGGGCAGCAGGAAGGTCGACGCGTAGTAGGTCGTGCCGTGGGCGCGGTTGAGGCGACGGCAGCGCTCGTAACTGGCCGCAAGGGACGCCGCGCTCCCCGCCGTCACCTGCGCCGATCCAGCTCGTCCACCCGCTCGGCGGCGAGACGGCCCGACAGCAGGACCATCGGCACGCCGACCCCCGGCACGGTGCCGGAACCGACGAGCACCAGGCCCGGCACCCGTCTGTCGGTGTTGCCGGGCCGGAACGGGCCGGTCTGGCGGAAGCGGTGCGACAAGGCGAACGGCGTGCCCCGGGCCATGCCCTGGCGCTCCCAGTCGTCGGGGCCGACGACCTCCTCGACGACGATGTCACCGACCGGATACCCGAGGCCGGCCACCCGGGCACGGAGGCGCTCCATGACCCGGGGCGTCTCGAGCACCCAGTCGGCGCTCCCGTCGAGGTTGCCGCAGGGCTCCAGCACGAAGAGCGCGGTGTGGCCCTCGGGGGCGAGCGACGGGTCGCCGATGGTGGGGATGGTGATGAGGATGGAGGGGTCGGACTGGGCGGTGCCGTCGGTGAGCAGCTCGGTGAAGCTGCGCTTCCAGGCGCCGCCGAAGTGGATGTTGTGGTGGGCGGCGTCCGCGGGCGGCTTCCCCTTGGCGCCCACGTGCCAGACCACACACGAGGGTGAGAACTGGCCCTTGCGAGCGGCGCGGGGGGCGTCGAGCTCGGGGAGCAGCGTGCGGTAGACCTCGGGCAGGTCGGGGTTCGCGACCACCGCGTCGGCCCCCAGGCGCTCGCCCGAGGCCAGGCGCACCCGGAGCCGGTCGGGGCCCGCGCCCGGGCGTTCGATGCGCTCGACCCGCTCGCCGTAGCGGAACTCGGCCCCTGCCGCGGTGGCGGCCGCCGCCAGGCCTCGCGGGATGGCGTGCATACCTCCCTCGGGGAACCACACGCCCTCCACGGTGTCCATGTAGGTGATGATCGAGTAGACGGCCAACGCCTCGAACGGCGACAGGCCGGCGTAGAGGGCCTGGAACGAGAACAGCTTCCGCAGCCGCTCGTCGGCGAAGTACGAGTCGACCACGTTGCCCAGCTTGCGGAACCCGCCCAGGCGGACGAGGTCGATGGCCGGCTTCAGCGGGCGGGCCAGGTCCAGCGGCGAGTCGAAGTTGCGGTCGATGAAGTTGGGCAGCTCGAGGCGGTACAGCTCGCCCAGCCAGTCGCAGAAGCGCCCGAACGCGACGGCCTCGGCCGGTCCGCACTGCTCGCGGATCTCGGCGGTCATGGCGTCGCGCCCGTGGCGCACGTGGATCGTCGTCCCGTCGGCGAAGACGGCGCGGTACATGGGGTCGACCGGCGAGAGGCGGAGGTGGTCGGCCATGTCGGCGCCGGCGGCGGCGAAGGTGTCGGCCAGCAGGCCGGTCATGGTGAGCACCGACGGCCCGGTGTCGAAGCGGAAGCCGTCGACCTCACTGAGTCCCGCTCGGCCCCCGGGCACGGTCCCGGCCTCGACCACCGTGACCTCGTGGCCGCGCCCGGCCAGGTGGCAGGTGGCGGCCAGGCCGCCGAGGCCGGCCCCGATCACCACGACGCGCATCGGCTGCTCCCCGCTACCGGTCGCGGCGCACGACGTAGGCGGCGAGGTCGTGCAGGGCGTGGCGGGCCTCGGCGGTGAGGTCCAGGGCGTCGATGGCGCCGGCGGCGGCGGCGGCCAAGGCCTCGACGTGGGCTTCGAGCTCGGCCACCGCACCGCTGGCCACCAGCGCCCCCTGCACGCGGGCGATGCCGTCGTCGTCGAGATCGGTCCGCCCGTAGTCGGCGAGCGCCGCCGCCGCCGCCCCCTCGGCCCGCTCGACGGCGAGGGCGTGGAGCAGGGTGGGCTTGCCCTCCCGCAGGTCGTCGCCCACCGGCTTGCCGGTGACGGTCGGGTCGCCGAAGGCGCCGAGCAGGTCGTCGCGGAGCTGGAAGGCGTCGCCCAGCGGCAGCCCGACGGCGGACAGGGGTCGGGCCAGCTCGTCGAGGCGCCCGGCCAGGGCGGCACCGAGCTGGAGCGGGCGCTCGATCGTGTACTTGCCCGACTTGTAGCGACAGATCCGCAACGCCCGCTCGGGGCTCACCCCGCCCTGGGCGGTGCCCAGCACGTCGAGGTACTGACCGAGGTCGAGCTCGATGCGGAGCTCGGTCCACAGCCGGCGGACCTCGAGCGAGGCGGGGGCGAGGAGCTCATCGGCATAGGTGAAGGCGAGGTCGCCGGCCAGGATGGCGACGCCGTCGCCGAAGCGGCGGCCCTCGCCCCGCCAGCCTGCGTCGCGGTGGCGGGCGGCGTGGGCCTCGTGGGCGGCGGGGCGACCCCGCCGCGTGGGCGAGCCGTCCATGACGTCGTCGTGGAGCAGGGCGAAGGCGTGGAGCAGTTCGAGGGCGGCGCCGGCGTCGACCAGCAACGCATCGGCGGGGTCGCCACCGGCGCCGACGTACGCCCAGTGGCAGAACGCCGGGCGGATGCGCTTGCCCCCGCCGAGCACGACCAGGTCGATGAGGACCTCGACCGGGTCGGCGAGGGCGGCATCGACGGCCGTCCAGCGGGCCCGCTCGGCATCGAGGTAGGCGCGGAGGCGGGCATCGACCGCGGCCGCCGGCCCGGCGATGGCGACCACCACCGGCGAGTCGGTCACGGGCGCCACGACGGCGACGGTACCGGGCCGGGCCCGTGGCGCGAGAGCCGGAGGCATCGTGCAGCATGAATCAGCTTGACAAGTGCCTGAAAATCATGAAAATGCATGGAACAGCACCCGCTGTCCCGCAACCCATGGAGGCCCTCATGACCGTCGTGACCGCCAGTGACACCGCCGTCGCCGCCGCCCAGCAGATGAACCGGATCCTCACCGGCGACCTGCAGTCCCAGCTCGGCCAGCTCAACAGCCAAGCCCAGATCCTGGCCGACCCCATGCTGTTCCAGGGTGCGCACGCCGCCGAGTTCCAGTCGTTCTGGCACGGCACCGCCGCGCCCAACCTGGAGGCCACCCGCGCCGATCTCGCCGACCTCACCGTCCGGCTGCAGGCCGTCATCAACGGCATCCTGGCCGCCGGTGGCCCCGCCTGAGCGGCGGGTGTCGCCGGTGCCCGCACCGCCCCCGTCCGCGCCCCCCCGGCCCCCCCCCCGGGGGCCGCGGGCCCCCCCCCCCGCCGCCCCCCCCGCCCCCCCCCGCCCGCCGGG
>JBBJOU010000074.1:0-8580 GCA_037724305.1 Acidimicrobiales bacterium | reverse complement strand
GGACCGAGCTCGGTGGGGGGGTACAGGTCGGCGGGGACGTCGACGTCCCAGGCGAGGCACGGGTCGTGCACCAGCCGCTCGGCGAGGCCGAGCCGGGCCGCTTCGGCGCGGTGGCGGTCGAACGATCGGGGCCCGTAGGCGAAAGCGAAGCCGGCGGCGGCGGGTACCGCGATCACGTTGGTGCCGTCGCCGTGGCGATCGGCGACGAGCGTGGCGGTGCCGCCCGGGCCGGCCAGCGCCGCCAGGCCGGTGGCGAAGGGGAGATCGGCGTGGGCCACCACCACCTCGTCGACCCCGGCGGCGGCGAGGCGGGTCACGCCCTCGGTCACCGCCCCGTTGAGGCCGAGCCCCGGCGTCCACAGCACCTCGGCGCCGTGGGCGGTGGCGAAGTCGGCCACGTCCTCGTCGTCGCACACCACCGCCACCGCCAGGGGGGCGGCGGCAGCGACGACGTGGGCCGCCATGGCCCGGGCGAAGGCGACCCGCTCGGCCGGCGCCAGCACCCCGGCCAGGCGCAGCTTGGCGGCGCCGAAGGCCTTGACCGGGACGACGACCACCGCGCTGCGCATGGCGCGCAGGTTACGGGGCGCGGGGCGCGACCCGGGTCGGGTCGCCGTCGTTCGGCCGGGGCGGCAGGCGGGGGATGTCGGGCGCCGGGCCGGGCGGCATTGGCGGCGACGGATCGGGCCAGCCATCGGCCGTGGGCGGCCCGAAGGCGCCGGCGGGGGGACCGGAGGCGGTCGGCGCCTGGTTGCCCCAGGGAGGCGGTTCGGCGCCGGTGGTGAACTGCCCACCGCTCCCACCGCTCCCGCCGCTGCGGGTCGGGCCGAGGACCAGCACCACGATGCCGAGCAGCCAGCCGACGAACAGGCCGAAGGTGGCGCCGCTGCCGGCGCCTTCGATGGCAAAGGCGACGTTCCTGGATTGACGTGTGAGCTCCAGGAACTGGATGCCTCCGGCCACTGCCCCCCCGCCGACAGCGGCCGTCCACCCGGCGAGGAAGCGGTTGGCGCCGCCGAGGCCGTAGGCGAGGCCGGCCGTGACGAGGGGCCACAGCACCAGGAAGAGGAAGCGCCAGCTATCCATCGACCGCACCAGTCGGAACCCAACCAGTTGGGAGTCCGTCCAGTTGGGGCGGGCCAGGACCGCCTTGAACGTCCGGGAATTGCCGGAGCCTGCGCCAAAGGCACGATCGACGAAGGCCTCGCTGCCGAGCACGAGGGCCAGGAGCGCCGCCGCCACCAGCACCCCGATCGCCGCGTTCCAACGCGTTCCCTTCGTCATGGCCTCACGGTAGGCGCGCCCGGACGAGGTGCCGGCCGGCACCCGCGACATCGGCTCGCTACCGTCCGGTCCCATGGCGATCAGGGTGGGGGTCATCGGGGCGGGTTCGTGGGGGACGACGGTCGCCCACCTCGCCGCCCACAACGCCCCCACCACCCTCTGGGCCCGGCGCAACGAGCTGGCCCGGGCGATCAACGAGCGCCACGTCAACGACGCCTACCTCGCCGGCTACGAGCTCCACCCTGACCTGCGGGCCTCGTCCGACCTCGCCGAGGTGGCGGGGACCGCCGATGTCGTCGTCATGGGCGTGCCCAGCCACGGCTTCCGGGCCACGCTCGAGGAGCTCGCCCCCCACGTCCGGCCGTGGGTGCCGGTGGTCAGCCTGTCGAAGGGGTTCGAGCTCGGCACCGGGCTCCGCATGAGCGAGCTGTGCCACGAGGTGCTGCCGGGCCACCCTGTCGCCGTCCTCACCGGGCCCAACCTGGCCAAGGAGATCCTGGCCGGCGGCGCCGCCGCCGCCGTGGTGGCCACCGAGGACGACCATGTCGCCGCCGAGTTGCAACGGATCTTCGCCACCGAGCTCTTCCGGGTCTACGTCAACCATGACGTCTGCGGCTCGGAGGTGGCCGGTGCCCTCAAGAACGTGATCGCCATCGCCGCCGGGATGGCCGACGGCCTGGGCACCGGCGACAACACCCGCGCCGCCGTGATCACCCGCGGCCTGGCCGAGCTGACCCGTCTCGGCGTCGCCATGGGCGGCGCCCCCGAGACCTTCGCCGGCCTCGCCGGCATGGGCGACCTCGTCGCCACCTGCATCAGCCCCCAGAGCCGCAACCGCACCGTGGGCGAGCAACTCGGTCGGGGCCGGACGATCGCCGAGGTCACCGAGTCGATGGCCCAGATCGCTGAGGGCATCAAGGCCTGCCTGGTGGCCCAGCAGCTCGCCCGCCGCCACCACGTCGACATGCCCATCACCGACGAGGTCGTGGCCGTGTGCCACGAGGGGCGCAGCGCCGCCGACGCCTACCGCGGCCTGCTGGCGCGCACCAACCAGCTCGAGACGGGTTGATGCCTGGCATGCGGGCGCCCGGCGTCTCGGAGTTCGGTCCGGGCTGGGTGTGGCCGTGGTGGTTGGAGCGCCAGCTCGACCCCACGAGCCCGGCGTTCGTGCCCCCCGATCACCTCGCCTTCCCCACCAACGTGACCGGGCGCAACTGGACGACGATCGGCACGCTCGACGCACCCCCCCACGCGATCGTCGACCCCCGGGGACTGGTGACGCCGTGGTCCGACGGGTGGAGCCTCGACTGGTGGATCGGCGCCGAGGACCGCTGGCACCTGCCGTCGCGAGAACCGGGCACCGCCGTCGTCCAGCGTCTCATCGACGGGGCGCCGGTGGTCGAGACCTCGATGCGGGTGCCGGGCGGTCACGCCGTGCACCGGGCGTGGTGCGGGCGCGGCAGCGCGACGGTCGGGGGACTCGTCGTGGTGGAGGTCGAGAATCGCAGTCGGGTGCCGTTCGCGGTCGCGCTGTCGGTGCGCCCCGCCAACCCCGACGGTCTGGCCGTGGTCGAACGGGTCGGCATCGGCGAGCACGTGGTGTCCGTCGACGGGCATCCCGGGCTGCTGCTGCCCCGGCGGCCGGCACGCGCCGCCGCGTCGACCTTCGACGGGGGCGATGCCGCCGCCACGGTGCTGGCCGGAGACGCCGGCTCCGAGCTCCCGGGCGAGGTCCGGTGCCGCGCCGGCCTGGCCCAGGCCGCCGTCGTCTACCCCCTCGTCCACGCCGCCACGCTGCGGGTGGCGGTGCCGATGCTGGCACCTCTGCGCCGCCGGCGCCCGGTCCGGCGCCGTCGCCCGCCGGTGACCGCCCCACCTCCCGATCTCGGCGCGCTGGCGCCGGCGGCGGCGGTCGCCCGGGGGTGGGGTACCCACGTCGACCGAGGCATGGGCGCGGTGGTGCCCGACGCCCAGCTCACCGAGGCGATCCGGGCCAACCAGGCGGCGCTGCTCGTGCTCCATGACGGCGACAACAGCACCTCGGGCCCGGCCACCAACGACCGCTCGTCGTTCCGCGACGCGGCGTCCACGGTCGCCGCCCTCGACCGGTGGGGCTTCCACGACGAGGCGGCCCGGGTGCTCGCCGCCTACCCGGGCCGCCAACAGCTCGACGGTCACTTCGGCTCCCGGCGCCACGAGGGCGACGCCAACGGCTGCGCCCTGTGGGCGCTCGCCGAGCACTGGCGGCTCACCCGCGACCGGCCCCTCGTCGACGCCACCCTCGATTCGGTGGCCCGGGGCGCCCGCTGGATCGACCGCAGGCGCCGGGCCACCCACCGCCACCCCGACGACCACCTCTACACCGACGACCTGTGGGGCATCGCCGGCCTGCGCGCCGCCGCCGAGCTGTTCACCGCCGGCGACCAGCCCGATGCCGCGGCGGCCGCCGCGGCAGCCGGGGAGACCTTCGCCGCCGACCTACGCGCCTCGCTCGCCCTGGTCGCTCGGCGCCTCGGCACCGCCGCCATCCCGTCCGGGCCACTTCGGCGGTTCGACGCCGCCCTCGTCGGCTCGCTCGCCGCCTGCGAGCCCTTGCGCCTCTTCGCCCCCGGCGATCCCCGCATCGTGGCCACCCTCGAGGTCGCTCGCGACCGGTTTTGCGTCACCCCCCCCGGCCTCGGGACCGACGACCGGCCCGCCGTCGCCCTCGGTGCCGGCCCCGCCGGGCTCGGCCCCGACCTCACCCTGCAGCTGGCCTTCGCCGAGCTCGCCGTCGGCGACCGTCGGGCTCTCGACCGCTTCGCCTGGCTGCTCGACGCCGCCTCTCCCACGTGGACCTGGCCCGGGGCCATCCACCCTGGAGGCCTTGGCGGCTGCACGGGAGATGGCCACCATGGGAGGGCGACGGCGGACGTTCTCACCTTCGCCCGGGCCCTGCTGGTGCGCGAGGTCGGCGTCCCCACCGGGCGGGGCGTCGGCACGGACGCCCCCGGGCTCGCTCTCCTGTCGCTGGTCCCCGACGACTGGCTGGGTGGCGACGTCGAGGTCCATCGGGCCCCGAGCTGGTTCGGGACCATCTCCTATGCGCTGCGCTGGCACGGGGTCCGCCCAGCGCTGCTGTGGGAACTGGTACCCCACCCCGACCTCGCCGGTCCCGTGCGCCTCACGGTCCCCGGCCTCGACCGGGGGTGGGCCAGCACCGAGGCCACGGGCGAGGCCCTGCTCGCCGCCGTCGTCCCCTCGTCGGGCCTCCCCAAGGTGGCGGCCCCACTGGCCGCCGATCGGACCCCGGCCGGTGACGCCCCCGACGGGGGCCCGAGCTTCGCCTGACCGGAAGGTCGGGGTCGCATCGGTCTGCGCCCTCGCGGCCAGGCGGGACTCGATGTGGAACGTCCAATCGAAGGCGAGTGCCGGCAGGAGGACGAGGCCGGACAGGATGGCCGCGCTCGACAGATCGACGAACGCGGTGGCCAGGAACCAGAACACGAGCGCGCCGGCCGCAGCCAGGCCCGGGTGCTTGAGCTCATCCAGCATTGACGACCCCACTGACCAACGACGGACGCGCGAACGTAGCCGCAAGCAGGAGGTGGTGACGCCAGCAGACGTTCATCGGTCGGCGTCGAGGACGGCGGTGGCGATACCGTGGGGGCGCAACGGGAACGACCCCTCGAAGCGGCCGACCTCGGCGCCTCGGAGGTCGACCAGGCGTCCTGATCGGCCGGGCATATCGACGGTGGTGAGGGTGCCGTGCGCCTCGAACACCCGCACCTCGAGGGCACCGCCGGCGGTGCGGCGCACCGCCGAGACCTCGGCGCCGCGCACCTCCAGCGCCTGGCCGTCG
Organism: Acidimicrobiales bacterium; assembly: GCA_037724305.1. Lineage (GTDB taxonomy): Bacteria > Actinomycetota > Acidimicrobiia > Acidimicrobiales > JACDCH01 > JBBJOU01. The sequence continues at coordinate 3,455 of JBBJOU010000074.1, read as the reverse complement.
GCTGCCACCGTGGCGGCGGTGCCGCCGCCGGCGGCGGCCTCGAAGGGGAGGAAGGCGTCGTCGTGCAGCGCCCACGGGTCGACATCGCCCAGCGCCATCCCCCAGCGCACGGCGACGGGCTTCTGGAGCTGAGGTCCCTCCAGGGCGATGACCGGGCCGGCGGGCAGCGGGCGCGTGGCCATGGGGCCCTGCGAGAGCCAGCCCGTGGCCCGCAGCATCGTGAGGGCGAGCTCGTGGGCGTTGTCGTTGTCGATCGCCACGAGCTCGTACTCGGTGACGCCCTCGACCACGACGGTGAGGCCGCCGGCCCGCACGAAGCGGTCGGCGGGGTAGGTGGCCAGCGCCATCTCGGTGGGGCCGCCCTCGGCCACCAACCCTCGCGTCACGGCGGCGAAGGAGCAGCCCGCCTCGCTCGCGGTCGCGGGGCGGGGGAGTGGAAGGTGGACACGCAGCCGGTGGTCGCGAGCCCGGTTGTCGAGTGCGGTAGTCAGGCGCACCAGGCGCTCGCCGGCCCGCAGCTCCAGGGTGGTGACGACGTCGACCTCGACGAGCCCCACCCGGGCGCCACCGTCGGCGTGGGTGGGCCAGCCGTGCGTCGCCCGCACCACGAGACGAGCCCGTAGCGGTCCCCGCTCCGTCACCTCGATGGTGACGCTCGTCGGTCGGTCGACCACGGCGTCGTGGTCGGGCGGGCACCAGTTGTAGGTGTCGCCCACGTCGCCGCCGTCGACGAGGCGGCCCAGCCCGGGCACCGTCTCGCCCCGGTCGTCGGTGAGGGCCCACGTGCCGTCGGCGGGGTCGACGACGACGTCGACCAGACCGTTGCCCAACGAGCGGTCGTCGGGACCGACGGCCACCGGTGCCCCCGCGAGCGGCCCCGGCTGCCATCCCCGCCAGGCGTAGCCGGCGAGCTCGTCGACCCGGGCGAGCACGCGCCGGGCGGGCTCCTGGCGCACGACGACCCGGCAGCGGCGGGGCCCGCCCGTCTCGGCGCCGCCGCGCATGAGGGCCTCGAGCACCGCACGGGCGTCGGCGGTCACGAGCTGGCCGGCGGGGGAGCGGGCGAGGTCGACGACGACCTCGCCCGGCGCGCCGCCGTCGTCGACCACCTCGATGCGGGCGCCCCGGTACTGGGCCAGGTACTCGAGCTCGGCCACGAGGCCGGCACCGAGGGCGATCGACGGGAGCAGGTGGAGGACGGCCTCGGCGCCACGGACCTCGATGTCCTGGGTGCCGGGCGGCGCGTCGCCGCCACGGTGGTCGAGCTCGACCAGCCCGCTACGGGTACGGGCGGCGGGGTTCACCACCACCGGCCCGTCGTGGGCGACGGCGGCGGCGTGGACGGCGACCGCCGCATCGCCGAGCCCGTCGCCGAGCTGACGGGCCTCGGCGTAGCGGTGCATGACGGCGTCGACCACCTCGTCGGCCGAGCAGGCGCACACCGAGTCGTGGGCGGCGTTGCGCAGCACCCCCAACCACCCCTCGGCGAGGAGCGCAGCGGGCCACCGCTCGACCGGCAGGAGGAGGGCGCTCAGCGGTTCCGCCCGCCGTTCGAGGGCCCGCTCGGCCCGGGCGGCGGCGGCGCGCACGTCGACCCGGTTCGACACCACGCCCATGAGCAGGTTGGCACGGGCGCCGCTGCGCAGCTCACCGTCGTGGACCGCCAGGACGGTGCCGGTGGTCGCGTCGTGGGCGGCGGCGGCGTCGAGGGCTTCCGGGAGCGAGGTGACCCGCAGCTCGTAGTCGTGCTGGCCGGCGTTGGCCTCGGCCACCACCCGGGCCAGGTGGGGTTGGGGGAGGAGGTGGTCGGTGCCGTTCATCCAGAGCACCGGGGCGCCGTCGAGGAGGGTGGCGTGGCTGCGGGCGAACTCGTCGACGCGCGCCACGAGCTCGGCGCCGGTGGCGGGCACCCGGGCGCCGTTGCCGTACCCGGTCGGCAGGTACTCGGCCCGCACGGCGGAGCCGTCGGGGGCGACCCACCGGAAGGAGGTCCGGTCGACGCTCGCCGGGACGCCCCGCCACACCACGGCGTGGGCGAAGCCGCATTGGGCCAGGAGCTGGGGCATCTGGGCGACGTGGCCGAACATGTCGGGGAGGTACCCGACGGCCATGGCGCCGCCCAGCTCGGCGGCGCGGGCCATGCCCACCTGGAGGTCGCGCACCAGGGTCTCGCCCGACACCAGGAACTCGTCGGGCAGCGTGTACCACGGGCCGACCGACACCCGCCCCGAGGTGACGAGGCGGCGCACCACCGCCTCGTGCTCCGGACGCACGGCCACGTGGTCGTCGACCACCGCCAGCTGGCCGTCGAGGGTGAAGTGGGCGAAGGCCGGGTCAGCTTCCAACGCCGGCAGCAGCTCGTCGAGGAGGGCGACGAGGCGCAACCGGAACGTCTGGAACGGCAGGTACCACTCACGGTCCCAGTGCGTGTGCGGGATGACGGCGACGGGCCTGATCACGACGGTCACGCTACGAGGCGCGGGATCCGGAGCGTCTGTCAGCACCGCGCGGCAGCGACCGCCGCCTGGCCGATGCTGATGCCGCCGTCGTTGGGGGGGACGATGCGGTGCACGAGCACCTCGAGGCCGGCGGCCGTCAGCGCCTGTTCGACGACCTCGCTGAGGCGCGCGTTCTGGAACACCCCGCCGGTGAGCGCCACCGTGGCCAGGCCGTGCTCGCGCGCCACTTCGATGGCGGCGGTCGCCGCCGCCCGGCCGATCGACTCGTGGAAGGCGGCGGCCAAGAGGGCCGGCGCCGTGCCGCGCTCGCGTGCGTCGACGAGCGCGGCGACGAGCGGCGCCGGGTCGATGATCACCAGGCCCGACCCGTCGCGGTCGACGTCGACCGGGAAGGTCGGCGCCTCGCCTCGGGGCACCGAGCGCGCCAGGGCCTCCAGCTCGATGGCGGCCTGCGCCTCGTAGCTGACGGTGGGGCGCAGGCCGAGCAGGGCGGCAACCGCGTCGAACAGGCGCCCCATGCTCGTGGTCACCGGTCCCTGGCCGCGGGCGGCGAGGTCGAGCACGGCGTCGTGGTGTGGTTGGCCGTCGAAGGGGCCGCGCACGCCGGCCTGGCGCGCCCACGCCGCGCCCATGCGCCACGGCTGGCGGATGGCGGCGACGCCACCGGGCATGGTGATCGCCGCCAGGTGGCCGACGCGCTCGAAGCCGCGCAGGTCGGCGATCAGCAACTCGCCGCCCCACAGCGTGCCGTCGGTGCCGTAGCCGGTGCCGTCGAAGGCCAGGCCGAGCACCGGACCGGTGTGGGCGTGCTCGGTCAGGCACGAGGCGACGTGGGCGTGATGGTGCTGCACCCCCACCAGGGGGAGGTCGAGCTCGGTCGCCAGCTTGGTGGACAGGTACTCGGGATGGAGGTCGTGGGCGACCACCTCGGGCCTGACCCCGTAGAGCTGGCACAGGTGGTCGATGGCCTGGAGGAACGACCGGTAGGTGGCCAGG
>JBBJOU010000073.1:0-8592 GCA_037724305.1 Acidimicrobiales bacterium | reverse complement strand
TCAGCGTCGCCTCGTCCGGGCCGAGGTCGATGACGACGGGCCCGCCGTGCATGCGTACCGGCACCTCCCGGCCCGCCAGGCCCCACCGGTGGGCGGCGGCGGCGGCGGCGGTGGCGCCGGTGCCGCACGCATCGGTGAGCCCCACGCCGCGCTCCCACACGTCCATGACGATGCCGCCGTCGTCGGCGGGGCTGATGAGCTCGACGTTGATGCCCCCGGCCACCGCCGCCTCGGCCGCCCGGCCGAGGGCGCTCACCCAGCCCCGGTCACCGACGAGACCGGGATCGGCGGCGAGGAGCACCAGGTGGGGGTTGCCGACGTCGGCCCGCACGGCCCGGGCGACGCCGTCGGCCATCCACTCGGGCTCGTCCTCCTCGCCCAGCGCCACCGCCCCCATCGCCACCGTGGCGGTGTGGCTACGGGGCTCGTCGGCGGCGGCGATGGTGACACTGCGGCGACCGGCGTCGGTGGCCACGGTGACCACCGGTGGTGCCACCAGCCCCGCCTGCACCGCCGCCTGGACGAGGCAGGCGATGCCGTTGCCGCTCATCTCCGCCCGCCCGCCGTCGGCGTTGAGCAGCACCATCGACAGCTGCGCCCCCGCCCGTCCCGGCCCCAGGTAGAGCAACCCGTCGGCCCCGATCCCGCGGCGGCGGTCGCAGACGTCGCGCGCCAGTGCCTCGGTGAGGGGGCGGATCCCGCTCGGGTCGGCGAGGACGAGGAAGTCGTTGCCGAGCCCGTGATGCTTGGTCAGGCGCACGGGGGAATCATGCCTGCTCTCTTCGAGCGAGCGCCGATTGTCGCTCACGGCGAAGCCGTCACGGGCCCATCGGTGCTCGCTTCGGCCGATGGCCGAGCGTGCGAGACGTCATCGGCCGGAACCGCATGACGTCGGCGAGAAGCCGGCCGCGCCTATCGGCGGAGCCTGTTACTCGTTGACGATCGAGAGGAGGTCGGGGAGGAGGGCTCGTGGGTCGAGGTCGGCGTGGAGCCAGTGGATGCGGGGGTCACGGCGGAACCAGCGACGCTGGCGGCGGGCGAAGCGGCGGGTGCGGGTGATGGCCGCGTCGACGGCGTCGTCGAGGGTGCAGTGGCCGTGGAGGTGGTCGAGCAGCTCGGCGTAGCCGAGGGCTTGGGCGGCGGTGCGCGACAGGCGGTCACCGAGGGCGGCGACGGCCTCGACCTCGTCGACGAAACCGGCCTCGAGCTGGGCCCGGAAGCGGGCGGCGATGCGCTCGTCGATCACTTCGAGGGGTAGCTCGACGCCGACCAGGCGGAACGGCACCGGCGGGTGGGCCGTCAGGCCGGGGCCGAACGACGAGAACGGGCGACCGCTGCCGAGGGTCACCTCCAGGGCCCGCACCACCCGGCGGACGTTGCCCGGTTCCATGCGCCCGGCGGCGACGGGGTCGAGGGCGGCGAGGCGGGCGTGCAGGCCGGCGGGTCCGGCGGCGTGCGCCTCGGCCTCGAGGTCGGCGCGCAGCTCGGGCCACCGCCCGGGGAGGTCGAGGTTGTCGACCACCGCCCGCACGTACAGCCCGGTACCGCCGACCAGCAGCGGGCGGGCGCCCCGCCCCTCGATGTCGGCCAGCACGGCCCGTGCCGCCCGCTGGAAGTCGGCGACGCCGAACTCCTCGCTGGGTTCGACCAGGTCGACGAGGTGGTGGACGACCTCGGCACGCTCGGCGTCGGTCGGGGTGGCGGTACCGATGCCCATCCCCCGGTACACCTGCATGGAGTCGACGGCCACCAGCTCGACCCCCGGGCGGGCCCGGGCCACGTCCTGGGCGAGCGCCGACTTCCCCGACGCGGTGGTGCCCACCAGCACGACGGGGAACGGGGCGTCGGTCACCGGACCAGGATGGCAGTCAGGCCCCGGCCGGTCGCTCGAACGGCCAGGGAGTAGAACGGGGTCTGTGACGACCACCCCGATCGGCGCTGACCCGGAGGCCGAGGTGCGCCGGGCGTTGCCGTCGCTGCACGAGCTGGGCGCCGACCTCCTCGTCCTGTCACCCGCCCGGCGGGCGCTGCTGGTGGGTCGACCCTTCGTGCTGGGGGCGGCCTACATCGGTTTCGCCGCCGCCGGGCTGTGGATACCGGCGTTGGCGTGCCTGGCGCTGTGCTTCCCGTCGGTCATCACCGCCGTGCACGACGCCACCCATGCGAACCTCGGGGTCACCCGCCGCACCAACGACGTCCTGCTCTCGGTGCTGGCAACGGTGGTGTTCACCAGCGGCCACGCGGTGCAGGCCACCCACCGGGCGCACCACCGCCACCTACTGTCGGCCGACGATCCCGAGGGCTACGTCGACCAGCTCCCGATGTGGCGCGCCTTCGTCGAGGGGCCCGTCTACCAGTACCGGCTGTGGCAGTGGGCCCGCGCCACCCACCCGGAGCTGCGGCGCACCGTCGAGCGGGAGGCGCTCGGCCATGTGGTGCTGGGTCTCGGCTCGGTGGCGCTGTTGCCGTGGACGATCGTCCCGTTCGTGTGGACGGCGGTGATGCTCGCCGGCACGACCGTCTTCCCCGTGTTCGGGGTGAAGCTGGTCCACGACGGGCGGGCCGAGCACGCCATCGACCGTTCCCGCACGTTCCGGAGCCGGCTGCTGCAGTTCCTGGTGGCGGGCACGCTCTACCACCGGGAGCACCACCTGTTCCCCCGGGTGCCGACCCCCCACTGCGCCGAGCTGTCCCGCCGCCTGGCTCCCCACCTCGCCGCCGTCCGGGCCGGCGCCACCGATCCCACGCCGACCTAGCCGAGACCTAGCCGAGGTCCTTCGCGTAGCAGCGGGAGCTGGCAAAGGCGCGGTAGGCGCCGTAGCGCGGCACCGGGGCCCAGCCCGACGACTCGTACAGGGCCATCGCCTCGGGCTGGCGGGTGCCCGTCTCGAGGATCAGGCCGCGGTAGCCGAGGCGGCGGGCATCGGCCTCGAGGGCGGCGAGCAGCGCCCGAGCCACGCCCCGGCCCCGGTCCTCCGGAGCGACGTACATGCGCTTGACCTCGGCGACACCGGGCCGGTCGACCACCGCCCGCAGCGCACCGCACCCGACGGGCCGACCGCCGAGGCGGGCGACGAGGAAGGTCCCCTGCGGCGGCGCGACGTCGGCAGGCTCGACCGCCAGGAGCGAGAGATCGACCTCGGAGCCCTCGTCGAGGTCCTCGTAGCGGACGTCGAGGTCGGCATCGAGGGCGGCCACCAGGGCGACGGCCACCGGGTCGTCGTAGGCGACCGGGACGACGACGACACCAGCCGTCGGCGCCGGGGCGCGTTCCACTGCGTCAGCCGGCGGCGACGGCGATGCGCGTGCGGTGGCGGGCGGGGGCGACGACCTCGACCAGCTCGCCCCGCAGGTGATGGGGGGCGGCGCCGGTGACCGTCACGGTGGCGAGGGTGCCGGGACGCAACGGGCGCTCGGTGCGGAAGTGCACGAGCTTGTGCTGGCGAGTCCGCCCGGACGTGACGTCAGGGTCCTTCTTGCTGGGCCCCTCGACGAGCACCTCCTCGACGCGTCCGACGCGAGCCTGGTGGCGGGCCAGGGCGGAGCGCTCGACCACGACCCGGAGCCGTTCGAAGCGCCCGGCCACCACGTCGTCGGCGACGTAGGCGTCGACCATCGTCGCCGCCTCGGTGCCGGGGCGGGGGCTGAACCGGAACGTGTAGGCCGAGTCGTAGGCGGCGACCGCCGCCACCTCGAGCGTGCGCTCGAAGTCGGCCTCGGTCTCGCCGGGGAATCCGACGATGATGTCGGTGGTCACCGCCAGGTCGTCGACCGCGGCGCGAGCGCCGGCGAGGCGCTCGAGGTAGCGCTCGGCGGTGTAGCCCCGGTGCATCGCCGCCAGCACCCGGTCGCTGCCCGACTGGAGGGGCAGGTGGAGGTGTTCGCACACCTCGGGCACCTCGGCCATCGCCGCGATGGTCTCGGGCCGGAGGTCCTTCGGGTGGGGGCTCGTGTACCGGACCCGCCGTATGCCGGGCACCGCACCCACCGAGCGCAGCAGGTCGGCGAAGAGGGGCCGGACGCGCACGTCCTCGCCGCGCCCCCGGGCGGCGAGGGCCAGGTCGCGGCCGTAGCTGTTGACGTTCTGGCCGAGGAGGGTGACCTCGCTGACGCCGTCGGCGGCGGCCGCCGTCACCTCGGCGATCACGTCGCCCGGCGCCCGGGACAGCTCCTGGCCCCGCACGCTGGGCACGATGCAGAAGGCGCAACTGTTGTCGCAACCGATCTGGATGGTGACCCACGCCGCCCACGGCACCTCCCGGCGCACCGGCAGCGCCGACGGGAAGGCGTCGGCGTCAGCCGGGTCGGTGGCGTCCCAGATCTCGGTGACCGGCCCACCCGTCGTCGCCTCGGCCAGCAGCTCGACGGCCCGGTGCACGTTGTGGGTGCCGAACACCACGTCGACGTGGGGGGCCCGGCCCCGGATCCCGTCGCGGTCCTTCTGGGCCAGGCAGCCGCCGACGACGATCTGCAGGTCCGGGTTGCGGTCCTTCGCCGACTTCAGGTGGCCAAGGTGGCCGTAGAGCTTGGTGTCGGCGTTCTCGCGGATGCAGCACGTGTTGAGCACGACCACGTCGGCCTGGTCGACGTCGGTGGTGGCCACCATGCCGTCGGCCTCGAGCAGCCCGGCGATGCGCTCGGAGTCGTGCTCGTTCATCTGGCACCCGAAGGTGCGCACCAGGTAGCGCCGGCCGGTCACCGCGTCAGGGTAGGCCGACGTACCCCCGGGTCCGGGGCCGGTGGCGCCAGCTCGACCGGAGCACCCTCTCGGGTCTGCGCCCCGCACAGGTCGTCGGGAACCGCCGTGCCCGAAGCGAGGGGCGGGGAGTGCGCCGGCGGGTGAGACCGGTCCTCGATGGACAGGCGGATGGCGGTGCGTTGCTCGCCGTCGATGACGATGTCGGCGAAGCTCGGCACGCACACCAGGTCGATGCCGGAGGCGACCACGTAGCTACGGGCGATGGCCACCGCCTTGATGGCCTGGTTGAGCGCCCCGGCGCCGACCACCTGGACCACGACCGCCCCGGCGGTGCGCACGGCACCGGCCATGGCACCGGCAACGGCGTTGGGATTCGATCGAGTCGAGACCTTCAGCGTTTCCATCGACGAGCGCGCTCCGGCCTCTGTCGCACGCCTCGTGCGCCCGATGGCAAAGGGGTTCGACGCCGGCAGGTGCAGTTCCTTTGCCGGTTTCGACCGATTCCCACCGAGGGTCCACCCGCGGCGGGAATCGGCACGGTCCGGAGGCCGCCGGCTAGTCGTCGAGCGCGATGGGCAGGTCGTCGGGGTCGAGCTCGCCGACTTCGGCGTCGGGGTCGGCGGTGCCGATGCCCACCTGGGCCCGGATCCGCTCGGAGATCTCGACCATGATCTCGGGGTTGTCGGTCAGGAAGTGCTTGGCGTTCTCGCGGCCCTGGCCGAGCTGCTCACCGTCGTAGGTGAACCACGCCCCCGACTTCTTGATCAGCCCGAGATCGACGCCGATGTCGAGCAGCGAGCCCTCACGGCTGATGCCCTTGCCGTACATGATGTCGAACTCGGCTTGCTTGAATGGCGACGCCACCTTGTTCTTGACCACCTTGACCCGGGTGCGGTTGCCCACCACCTCGGTGCCGTCCTTGATGGCCTCGATGCGACGGATGTCGAGGCGCATCGAGCTGTAGAACTTGAGCGCCCGCCCACCGGGCGTCGTCTCCGGGCTCCCGAACATGACGCCGATCTTCTCTCGGAGCTGGTTGATGAAGATGCAGATGGTGTTGGAGCGGTTGAGGTTGGCGGTCAGCTTGCGCAGCGCCTGCGACATGAGGCGGGCCTGAAGACCGACGTGGGTGTCGCCCATCTCGCCCTCGATCTCGGCCCGGGGGGTCAGGGCGGCCACCGAGTCGATGACCACCACGTCGAGGGCGCCGGAACGGATGAGCATGTCGGCGATCTCGAGGGCCTGCTCGCCGGTGTCGGGCTGGGAGATGAGCAACTCGTCGATGTCGATGCCGATGGCCTTGGCGTACACCGGGTCCATGGCGTGCTCGGCGTCGATGAAGGCGCAGATGCCGCCGTTGCGCTGGGCCTCGGCCACCACGTGCATCGCGAGGGTGGTCTTGCCCGACGACTCCGGGCCGAAGATCTCGACGACCCGGCCCCGGGGCAGGCCGCCGACACCCAGGGCGAGGTCGAGGGCGAGGGCGCCGGTGGGGATGACCTCGACGGCCATGCTCGCCTTGTCGCCCATCCTCATGACCGAACCCTTGCCGTGCTGCTTCTCGATGTTGGCGAGGGTCATCTCGAGCATCTTGTCTCGGTCCACCGTGTCTCCTCCGTGGCTGTGCGCTGGTCGTGCGGGTGCGGGTCGGGGGCTGCGGGAGTCCTGAGCGCCGCAGCGACCGCTCGTGGCCATGATCCCCGGAGGGTGTGACACTGGGTGGGGCGAGCCGCCAGGGGCGGCGCACCGGTCCGGGGGAACGACACCAACGTAGTTCCGAACGAGTGTTCGTGCAAGGACCGGACGGAAGAAATCCGGACGGCCCCGCCGGCTCAGCTCAGCCGGTGAGGCGACGGCGCAGCAGGTCGAGGGCGGAGATGGTGCCGAGCTCGCGCACCCCACGACGGTTGCCCGGCAGCCGCAACTCGACCGCCTCCACCACCTCGCCCAGGGCGAGCCCCACGATCACCGTGCCCGCCGGGCGCCCCTCGGCCTCGTCCGGGCCCGCTACCCCGGTGGTGGCCAGGCCGACATCGGCGCCGAGCGCTCGCCGGACGCCGTCGGCCATCGCCCGGGCGGCGGCCTCGGTGATCACCGGGCCGGCGGGCACGCCCAGCACGGCGGTCTTGACCTCGGACGAGTAGGCGACCACGCCGCCCCGCAAGACGGCGGAGACGCCCGCCACGTCGGTCAGGCGGGCGGCGATCATCCCCCCGGTGACCGACTCGGCCACGGCCAGGGTGAGGCCTCGCGCCTCGAGGAGGCGGGCGACGGCGGTCTCCATGGTCACGTCGTCGAGGCCGAAGACGATGTCGCCGAGGATCGCCCGCAGCTCCGCTTCCTCGACGTCGAGCACAGCGTTGGCGGCGGCCTCGTCGCCGGCCTTCACCGTCAACCTGACCTTGAGGCCCTCCACGCCCGAGGCGAGGAAGGCGATCGTGCAGGCGCCGGTGCGATCGAGCTCGGTGATGCGCGCCGCCAGGCGCTCGGCCAGGCCCGACTCGCTCTCGCCCCATGTGCGCAGCGTCCGCGACCTGATGGTGGTTCGCTCGCCGGCGCGGCGGAGCAGGTCGGGCAGGACCGCTCGGGTGACGATCTGGCGCAGCTCGTGGGGAACGCCGGGCACGGCGTAGAGCACCTTGTCGACCGTGCCGCCCCGCCCGTCGGGCCACGGCACCGGGCACAGGAGCCCGGGGGCGGTGCCCGGCTGGGGGTCGGCGATGGCGGTGGCCCCCGTGGGGACCTCGGCCTGGCGGAGGTTGTTGGCGGGCATGCGCCGGCCGCGACTGGTGAACATCGCCTCGATACGGGCGGCCAGGTCGTCGTCGAGCTCGAGCTCGACACCCATGACGGCGGCGATGGCATCGCGGGTGATGTCGTCCTGCGTGGGCCCGAGGCCGCCGCACACGATGACGGCGTCAGCGGCGTCAAGGGCGCTGCGAAGCTCAGTGACGATGCGCCCGTGGTTGTCGCCCACCTTCACCTGGCGGAGGCTGTCGATGCCGGCGAGGGCGAGCTGCTCGCCGAGCCATGCCGAGTTGGTGTCGACGATCTGGCCGAGGAGCAGTTCGGTCCCCACGGCCACCACGTCGCAGCGCACGGGGCCGCACACTAGGGGCGATGCCCGCCGTCCCCTCCCCCACCCGCCCCCCGCTGCTGGCGACACCGACCGCTCGTCTCGCGGCGGCGGTGGGCGCCGCCGTCGGCGGGGGCATCGCCCTCGCCGGCCGCCCCGAGGAGCCCCTCGCCGCCGCCCTCCACCTGGCTGGCTACCCGGTGGCGTGCGCGGTCATCGCCCGGTTCGTCCCCGTGGTACGCGACCGCCACGGGGCGTGGTTCACCGCCCACCAGGCGGCCATGGTCGCCATCTGCGTCGGCTGGGCGGTCGCCGGTTCGTGGGCACAAGCCGTTGCCAACGGGCTGTGGGTCGTCGGGGCCGCAGCGTGGTGGCGACGGGCCGGCCGACGCGCCTCGCGCCCGCATTCCGCTGGATCGGATCCGAGCCGGATCGAGTAAGGTGACGCCTCCACGTGGCGGCCGTAGCTCAGGTGGTTAGAGCGCCAGGTTGTGGTCCTGGAGGCCGGGGGTTCGAGTCCCCTCGGTCGCCCCACGAGCACGGTCGGCGGTCCCGCACGGGATCGCCGACCGGCGCCCGCCCCCTGCGAACGAGCGCGTAGCGCCCGCTAACGTCTTCTCCCCGCCCTTCTAGCTCAACGGCAGAGCAACGGACTCTTAATCCGCAGGTTCTGGGTTCGAATCCCAGGGGGGGCACCACCATAAGACCAGGTCAAAGGCTTGCGAGCCCGCCTGGCATCGGATCGTCGGGGTGCCGGGTTCAGCGCCAGCCGGGAGGAGCTGGAGGGGTGGGTCGAGCGCCTCGACGAGCTCGGTGT
>JBBJOU010000072.1:0-8637 GCA_037724305.1 Acidimicrobiales bacterium | reverse complement strand
GAGGTGCGCGAGCGCAACCTCGAGGCGGGCTACGACGACTACCGGTAACCCCGCCGCCACCTGGGGCGCGTCACGGCCCACCCCGGGTTGGGACGGGATGGGCCGGAACGTGCGGTCTGGCGGGTGCACCCGCCGCCGCGTTGTCGGACGGGGTACCGGCGTGGTCGTCGCGCTGGCCGGCGCAACGGACTGCCGGGGCATACCTCACGGCACGAACGGAGGGCACCGCACTGGCGGCGACCGACCGGTACCAGGTCCGGCGACCTAGGTGGGCGGGCTCCGCTCCGAATGGTCGGGCAGACGTTCGAACAAGGTGTCGAACCCCCTTCCCCGGCTGTCTGGCCGGGCGTCGGTGTGCTCGGTGGGCATCGCCGGCGTCGACTCGTCGCGTTGCCCCGGTCGGAGCACTGCGCCTTCGACGTCGCCGTCGGTACCACTAGGTTTCGCGCTTCCGGCGCCCGCTGTCAACCATCAGTTCTCGGCGGCTTCGCCGCCGCTTCGGGGCGTGGCCGGCGACGCCGTCGTTCTGGTCGGAGCTCAGGTGGGCGCTGAAGGCGCCGGTGACGCCCCGGCGGCGAGACCGCTCAGGCGGGCGCGGAGGACCGACTTGGCCACCTTGCCGTTGGTGGTGCGGGGGAGGTCGTCGACGACCTCGACGACGCGAGGGGCGGCGTAGTCGGCGTAGCGCTCGACGACGAAGCGGCGGACCTCGGCGGCGGTGGGCGGGGCCGCCGCGCCGGGCTCGGCGACGAGGACCACCGCCACCGATTCCCCGGCGGCACGGTCGGGCATGCCGAGTACGGCGGCCTCCCGGATCGCCGGGTGCGTGGCCAGCAGCCGCTCGAGCTCGGCGGAGAAGATCTTGTGGCCGCCCCGGTTGATCATGTCCTTGGTCCGGTCGAGGATCCACACGTACCCCTCGGCGTCACGACGGGCGACGTCGCCGGTGCGGAACCAGCCGTCGACGATCGCCGTGGCCGTCGCTTCGGGGGCGTGGAGGTAGCCGGTGGTGACGAGCGAGCCCCGCACCAGGAGCTCGCCGGCGGCGCCCGGGCCCAACTCGGCGCCGCCGTCGTCGACCACCTTTGCCTCCATGCACGGGAGCGGACGGCCGACCGAGCCGGGCTTGCGCCGCGCCTCGTGGTCGAGCAGCACGGTGGCCGGCGAGTGCGTCTCCGAGAGCCCGTAGATCTCGAGCGTGCGCATCGCCGGCAACCGTTCGGCCAGCCGCTCCAGGAGGGCGCCGGGCATGGGTGCCCCGCCCCACGCCCCGAGGCGGAGGTGTCCCACCCCCGGATGCTCGAAGCCGGGCACGCGCGCCAAGCGCCCCCACAGCGAGGGCACCGCGTACAGGAAGGTGGCGCGGTGACGGCGCACGGCGTCGGCCACCTCGAGCGGCTCGGGTTCGGCCACCAGCACCACCGTGCTGCCTTCGAGCAGCGCCGGCAGCACGTGGGCGTGCATCGCCGAGATGTAGGACAGCGGGAACACCACGCAGTGAACGTCGCCACCCGTGAGCTGCAGGGCCCGCTGGTAGCTGACCCCGCTGTGCACGCTGGCCCGGTGCACGACCTGGCTGCCCTTGGGGCGCCCGGTGGTGCCCGACGTGTAGACGACGGCGTAGGTGGCGGCCTCGTCAGGACGCTCCGTCGCCGGGTCGTAGGCCCACGGCGCAGGGTCGCCCACGAACACGCCGTCGAGCGCCCGCACCGCGTCGTCGGCCAGCCCGGCGTCGGCGCCGGCGGTGCGCAGGCCGTCGAGGAGCTCGCCGGCACCGAGGGCGAGGACGACCCGGGCGTGGCCGAGCTGGTAGGCCCACTGCTCGGGGGCGAGGCGGACGTTGAGGCCGACCAGGACGGCGCCGATGCGGGCACAGGCGAGGTGGGCGACGGCCAGGTCGAGGGAGTTCCGGGCCGCCACCGCCACCGTGTCGCCGGCACCGACGCCGAGGGCGACGAGGCGGCCAGCGGCGCCCTCGACCAGCGCCCCGTACTGGCCGAACGTCACCGACCGTTCGTCGCCGCCGGCCTCGACCACGAAGCGGCGGTCGGGCCACAGGCCAACCGCCCGGTCGACGACGTCCAGCACGGTCGGCGGGCGGGTGGGGTACGACAGGGCCGGCGCCCCCAACCAGGGCTGGATCGTGGGTACGCCCATGAGGTCGGCATCGGGGCGCGTGACCAGCCCCCGGTCGTCGAACGGGGTCGGGTACCGAGGTGCGATCGCCATGTCCGAGCGAGCCTACGGGTGCCTCCGGGGAGGCCCGGGCGCGAACGGGCCCGCCACCGGGCAGGATGCGGTATGGCCAAACGACCGCTCTGGACCCGGATGGACGCCGCCACGCGGCACGGGGCGACCGTCGTCGCCGGCGCCGAGGTCCCCGCCGATCCCGGCGTCTTCGCCGTCTACCGCCGGGGCGAGGCCATGTTCCTGGGCCGGGCACCGGCCGACGGCGGCCTGCGCGAGCGGGTCCACGATCGCCACCTGGCCACCGGGCCCGACCTCACCGCCAGCGCGTTCCGCCGCAACGTCGCCACCCGACTGAAGGTCGCCGACGTCGACCAGGTGCGCAGTCGCCCGCTCACCACCGACGAGGTCACCCGCGTCAACCGCTGGGTCGCCGGTTGCGACGTCGCCTGGCTCACCTGCGCCGACGACGACGAAGCGACAACCCTGGAGTCCGCCCTCAAGGCCGAGTTCCGCCCCCCGCTGACCAAGCGATAGCGGGGGGACCCCCGGGGGCCGGCGGGTCCTGTCACCTGCGGTGACCGCCTACCGCCCCCTCGCAAGCTCGGGAGCGGCGGTCATCCTCGGCGCCACCCGCCGGCCCCCTACCCCGCGAAGGTTCAAAGGTCCAACCCACACCGGCCTCGCCGGCACTACCGGATTGTCAGGTGGGGACGATGGTGCAGGCTTCGGGGGGGAGGTGGAGGTGGGCGGGGGCGCCGACCGCTACCGCGGTGGCTGGGGGGGCGGTGAGCTCGAGGCGGGTGGTGTCCGCGAGTTCGACGGTGACGGTCATGGCGGTGCCGAGGTAGCGGGCGGCGATCACCCGGACGGGGACGACGTCGGGGGCGGGGCGCTCGACGAGGGCGAGGGATTCCTGGCGGACGACGAGGGTGCCGTCGCCGGGGGGCGTGCCGGTCGGGACGGCGACGTCGAGGCCGCCGCCGGTGAAGCGGCCGCCGGCCACCCGACCGGGCACCGCGTTGCGGCCGCCGAAGAAGCGGGCGACGGCAACCGAAGCCGGGCGCTCGTAGAAGACCCGGGGTTCGGCGTGCTGCACGACGCGACCGTCGAGCACGAGTGCCACCTTGTCGGCGAGGGCGACGGCCTCGTCCTGGTCGTGGGTGACGAACAGGGTGGTGACGCCGAGCTCGCGCTGCACGCCGGCCACCAGGTCGCGCATCTCGATGCGCAGGGCGGCGTCCAGCTGCGAAAGGGGCTCGTCGAGCAGGAGCACGGCGGGATCGGTGACCAGCGCGCGGGCGAGGGCGACCCGCTGCTCCTGGCCGCCCGAGAGCTGGCCGACCTTGCGGTGCGCCAGGTCCGGGAGGCGGACCAGCTCGAGCATCTCGGCCACGCGTGCGGCGATGGCCGCCTTGGCGGTGCGGCGCACCCGGAGCCCGAAGCCGACGTTCTGGCCGACCGTCATGTGGGGGAACAGCAACGGCTTCTGGAACACCATCGCCACCGGGCGCTTCTCGGCGGCCAGGCCGATGATCGAGCGGTCGTCGAAGCGGACGTCGCCCTCGTCGGGGTCGAGCAGCCCGGCCACCATCTTCAACGTCGTGGTCTTGCCACACCCGGAGGGGCCGAGCAGCGCGACGAGGGACCCGGGCGCCACCTCCAGGTCGACGCCGTCGACGGCGGGCACGCCCCGCTGGTACGCCTTTCGGAGCCCCCGGAGCGACACCGCCGTCCCGGTGGACGAGCCCATCACAGCCGCCCCAGGCCGACGACGCCGGACTGGGCGCCGGTGAGGTACCGCGACGCGGCCACCACCAGGACGAGCGGGGGGAGGGCGAACACCAGCGACACCGACGCCGCCTCGGTGAGGTCGGCGGAGCCGATGTAGGAGAACAGCAGCAGGGGCAGGGTGCGGATGGTTCCGCCCCCGATGAGCAGGGTGAGCACGTACTCGCTCCAGCTGATGAGGAAGGCGAACAGCGCGGCGACGCAGAGCCCGGGACGGATGGCGGGCAAGGTGACCGAGACGAACGTGCGGACGGGGCCGGCGCCGAGCACCCGGGCCTGCTCCTCGTACGACACGTCAAAGGAGGCGAAGGTGGCGCCGAGCACGAGGGTGACATACGGGATCGTGGGCACCAGGTGCACCAGGACCACCCCGGGCACGGTGTCGGCGAGTCCGTAGCGGATGAAGAAGACCTGCAGGCCGAAGGTGACGGCGAAGCCGGGCACCAGCACCGGGGCGAGGAGCAGGAACTGCACCAGGCGCCGGCCCCGGAAGCGGTGCAGCCCGAGGGCCCGACCGCCGCACAGCCCGACCAACGCGGCGACGACCGCCACCGTGACAGCGATGGTGAACGACGTCAGCAGCGCCGCCAGGACCTCGCCATCGGGGTCGAAGACGAGGGCGACGCCTCGCCCCGTGAACGTCTGGGGCACCAGGGCCGGGTAGCGCCAGCCGCTGCTCACCGCGGTGAGGGCCAGCGGCACGAACGGCACGAGGATGCCGACGACGAGCAGCCCGAGGCCCACCGATCGGCGGATCCCGCTCATGGTGCCCGCCGTCCGCTGCGCTCGACGAGGGCGATGTAGACGAGCACCAGCGCGCCGATGGTCACGGCGATGGCGACGCTGATGGCCATGGCCTGGGGGCGCGACGTGAGGTCGGTGTCGCGGTAGCGCTCGTAGGCCACCACCGGCAGGGTCGACGGGAACGCCCGTCCGAGCAGGGATGGCACCTCGAACGATCCGAAGGAGAACGCGAAGGCGATGATGGAGGTGGCCAGCACGCCCGGGGTGAGCACCGGCAGCGTCACGCGGCGAAAGCGCGCCCAAGGGCCGGCACCGAGGGTGCGGGCGGCGTCCTCGAGCTCGGCCACCCCGCTGGAGAGCGCCGAGAGGGCGACGACACCGATGAACGGGGCCTCCTTCCACACGTACTCGGCGACGATCGCCCAGCCGAAGCGGTCACCGGTCAGGATGGGGAACGAGCCCTGCCCCTCGCTGATGCCGGCGGCGTCGCCCACCCGGGCGGCGAACCCGGTCGGTTGCAGGAGGAGCAACATCGACAGTGCGCCGACGATGTGGGGCACCGGCAGCGTCGACTGGAACACGGTGCTGGCCACCCGGCGGAACCGCCCCGACCGGCGGATGAGCAGGGCGGCCCCCACACCGAGCACCACCGCCAGCCCGGTGGCCAGGAAGCTGATCCGGAAGGTCAGCCCGATCGACGCCCGCACGGCGGGGTCGGCCCAGGCGTCGCGGTAGGCGCCGAGGCCCACCTCACCGGTGGGCAGGAACGGGACGTAGCCGAAGCTCTGGGCCACGGCCTGGGAGAACCCGCCGAGGAAGAACACCACCACGATCGACAGCGGCGGCGCCAACAACAGGGCGACGCGGGCCCGGCGCGGCACCCGCCACCGCCGGCGGGCGCTGGCGGGGCCGGCGCCGGCGGCCGCCACCGGGGCGGCGATCGTCTCGGTCAGGACCATCGGCAGCCCGACCCCTACTGCTGGAGCACGTTGGCGATCCAGTCTTCCTCGATGGTGGTGACGTACTCGGCGGTGGGCTCGGGCAGCGGGTTGGCGGTGAGCTCGTCGATGGCCAGCAGCGACGGCGAGTCCTGGCCCTCCTCGAAGGCGGTGCGGATGTCGTCGGCCACCTGGTCGAGGGCGAAGACGGGGAGCCCGCCGGTGGCCTCGAACAGCGCCAGCTGAGCCTCGGGGGACAGCAGCAGGTCGGCGAGCACGATGGCGGCGGCGATGTCGGGCGAGTTGGCGGGGATGGCGACGAAGCTGTGGTTGCCGATGTTGCCGTCCTCGAACACCGCGGTGCGGGTCGACTCGGGGAAGGTGCCGTCCTCGACCGAGGAGGCGACGCTGCCCGGCCCGTAGGTCAGGTAGGCGTCGATGGCGCCCTCGCCGAAGAGGCGCTCGACATCGGTCTGGGCCGACGGGTAGGTGTCGCCGCCCTGGTAGAGCGAGGGTTCAAGGGCGTTCAGCCGTTCCCACAGCGCCTCGGCCTCGGGCTCGTAAGCCTCGGCGTCGAACTCGCCCTGGAAGGTCTCGGCGCCGCCGTCGGCGGTGGCGTAGAGGAACGTGCGCACCGCCATGGAGCCGGTGAAGTCCGGCGCCGCCGGGTAGGTGAACCGGCCGGGGTTCTCCTCGGCCCACTCGAACAGGGCGTCGACCGACGCGACATCGTCGTCACCGAGGGCGTCGCTGTTGTACACGAGGGCGGAGTTGGCCTGCTGCCACGGGGACTCGCAGCCCTCGACCGCGAGACCGAAGTCGTTGGCGATGGTGGGGTTGTCGAAGTCGACGATCTCGGCGTTGGGCAGTTCCTCCGGGTAGCCGCAGAACCACAGGTCGGCCTGCATCCCGGTGGCGAAGTTCTCGCCGTTGATCCAGATCATGTCCACGGTGCCGTCGTCGGTCCGTCCGGCCTGGACCTCGCCGAGCACCTTGTCGACGGCTTCCACGGTGTCGGTGACCGGGACCTGGTTGAGCGTGATGCCCAGGGCGTCGAGCTCGTCGGCGACGTAGCCGTTGACGTAGTCGTTGATGTCGTCGTCGCCACCGAACATGTACCAGTCGACGGTCTGGCCCTCGGCGGCGGCCAGAACGGAGTCGAAGTCGGTGACGTCGAGCTCGGCGGCGGCCTCGTCGCCGTCGCCGGTGGCGTCGGTGTCGTTGTCACTGCCGCAGGCGGCGGCGACGAGTCCGAGGCCGGCGACGGCGGCCATGACGGCGCGGGGGCGGGAGGTGGGGCGCATGACGGTGCTCCTGGTCGGTCCGGGCTGCGGCCGCCGCCGGCCCGACTCGACGGTGGGCTGGATCGCGCAGATGAGGCTGTACTTCGCTCGCCGAACCTACGTCACGCACCGCCGGCGTGGATGACCAACCGGGCGACAAGGTCGGCGAAAACGAGGTCCCGGTCGATGTCCACTGCCTCGCGCAGGAGCGGGGCGTCGGGCCGGGCCTGCCAGCGCCGGGCTTCGTCGAGCAGCGGCGTCGGGGTGAGCACGGTCGTGAGCAACCCGGGATCGACCACCCAGGCCACGTTGACGAGGTCCCAGATGACCTTGCTGCGCATCACCCCATCGGCCTTGGGGTGGGCGGCGTAGGCGTCGGCCAGGTAGGCGCCGACCGGCCCGTGGGGACGGACCCACGTCTCGACGTCGGGCCGGCTGATCCGCAGCTCCTCGCCGACGTAGTAGCCGGGCAGGTAGACCATCGGCACGCCGCTGGCGAAGAGCACGCGCGAGGCGTGCAGGTCGAGGCCCAGGTTGTAGCTGGCGTTGGGGTAGGGCCAGAACGTCGGGTACGCGCTCGTCCACACCACCACCACCTTCTCGACGATCGACGGGTCGAGGAGCAGGGCGCTGGCCACGTTGGTGGCACAGCCGATGGCGAGGACCTGCAGCGGGCGGCCGTCGGGCTGGGCATGGGCGAGCTCGATCATGGCCTCCGCCGCCGCCGACGCCACCGGAGTGGCCGGTCCGGGCAGGAACGCCTCGCTGCCGTCGTGGACGGGGACGTCGGCCCGGCCGCACAGCGCGGCGATGGTGCGCAGTTCGGCCGCCGCCAGGGCGACACCCTCGTCGGGTTCGACCCGGCGGATGCGGGCGCCCGCCTCCTCGTCGGCGCCGCCCCCCAGCCGGCGGGCCAGGTCCCGCCGGTCGATGTCCGCCTCGAGCGCGGCGCCGGTGACCAGTTCGGGCCCGAAGCGGTACGGGCAGGCGGTCAACGCCCGCAGCGCGACCCGGTCGGGGCGCAGCATGGCCCACACGATGGCGAACTGGTCGTCGATCTCGTTGGTGACGTCGGTGTCGAGCACCACGTCGACCGGGCCGTCGGCCGGGTCCGGAGGCGCCAGCATCCGGGCGCGGCGGTCGGCGTCGAGGACGGGGAAGGGGGCCACGCCGGGACAGTAGCGACGCCGGGTAGCGTCGCTACCGTGCAAGGCGCGACGCCACGATTGGGTGCTCGACACCGGTGTGCGCCAGTTCCGGGAGCGAGCGCTCCCGCCCCAGAGGGTGACATTGCGGACGAAGCGGAGGACCGAGGTTCCACCGGCGCGCTGGCGGGGTAGGGCGGGGCTCTTCCCACGGAGGTCGAACCAATGGTCGAGCGTGAGCGAGTGGTCGTCGAGGAGCACGAGGTGCCTGAGCGCCGCCGGGGGGGTGGGCTGACCTGGCTGCTCGTCATCCTCCTCATCGTGGTGCTGGCCGTCGTCGCCTTCTTCGCCTTCGGCGGCGATGCCGACATCGACACCGAAGGCGATCTCGAGATCCCCGAGGTCGACGTCGACGTCAACGCGCCCGATGTCGACGTCGACAGCGAGGACGCCCCCGACGCCGACGCCGACGCCGAGGAGTAGCCGGCGGGTGATGCGGGCGGTTCGCACGGACCCAGGTCGCGGGGTGCGAGACGACGCCCACCGAGC
>JBBJOU010000071.1:0-8769 GCA_037724305.1 Acidimicrobiales bacterium | reverse complement strand
GCCGACCTCGTCCTTGGCCGACGCCGCGACGACGCCCGGTACCGTCGATGCCGTGGAGCTCGCTGCCTTTCAAGACCTGATGGCCCGCACCTACGGGGAGGCCGATCGGGCCCGGGGCGTGCCGGCCACCATCGCCTGGCTCACCGAGGAGCTGGGTGAGCTGGCCCAGGCCGTCCGCAAGGGCACCGCCGCCGAGCAGTGCCACGAGCTGGGCGACGTCCTGGCCTGGCTGGCGTCGCTGGCCGGCCAGCTCGGTCTGTCGCTGGAGGACGCCGCCGCCCGTTACGCCGACGGGTGCCCGCGCTGCGCCGCCATCCCGTGCACCTGCTGAGGCCCACCCGGCGGCCGGACGGTCCGATACGGTGGCCCATGGCCGATCCGATCACCGCCGCCCACTTCCAGACCCTCGGGCTCGACGACTGGCGGTGGTTGCTGGGTCGCATCGAGAGCCAGTTCCGGGCCGGATCGTTCACCGGCGCGGCGGAGCTGGTCGGCGCCATCGCCACCCTTGCCGACGCCGCCGACCACCACCCCGACCTCGACCTGCGCTACCCGGACCGGGTGCACGTGGCCCTGGTCTCCCACGATGCCGGAGGCGTGACCGAGCGGGACCTGGAGCTGGCGACCGCCATCTCCGCGCTGGCCGCCGAGCGCGCCATGGCGAGCGAGCCGCTCGCCTCGACGAGCACCGAGATCGGCATCGACGCCATCGACATCGACGCAGTCCGCCCGTTCTGGCTCGCCGTCCTCGGTTACGAGGCCGAGCGGACGCCCGACGGCCAGCAGGTCGTCGGCATCGTCGACCCGCTGCACATCGGACCACCGGTGTGGTTCCAGCAGATGGACGAGCCTCGGCCCCAGCGCAACCGGGTGCACCTCGACGTGACGGTCACCCACGACCTCGCCGACGAGCGCGTGGCCGCCGCGCTGGCCGCCGGCGGCACCCTGCTCGACGACAGCCACGCCCGAGCGTTCTGGGTCCTGGCCGATCCCGAGGGCAACGAGGCCTGCGTGTGCACCTGGCAGGACCGCGACCGGTCGACGCCGGGGGCCTGACCAGGGCGCCTCAGCGGCGGGCGAGGAGGGCTTCGGCGATCTGGATGGCGTTGAGGGCGGCGCCCTTGCGGAGGTTGTCGCCGGAGACGAACAGGGCCAGGCCCCGGCCACCGGGGACGGTGGCGTCGGTGCGGATGCGCCCGACCAGGCTGGGGTCGATGCCGGCGGCGGCGAGGGGCGTGGGGACCTCGACGAGGCTGACCCCGGGGGCGTCGGCCAGCAGCTCGGTGGCCTGCGCCGGCGACAGCGGACGGGAGAACGAGGCGTTGACCGAGAGCGAGTGCCCGGTGAACACCGGCACCCGCACGCAGGTGGCGGACACGGCGAGGTCGGCGATGCCGAGGATCTTGCGGCTCTCGTTGCGGAACTTCTGCTCCTCGTCGGTCTCCGCGCTGCCGTCGTCGACGAAGGACCCCGCCTGGGAGATCACGTTGTGGGCGATGGTGCTGGGGAACTTCCGCGCCGGCGGGAAGTCGACCGCCCGGCCGTCGTAGGTCAGGTCGGTGACGCCGTCGGCCGCCTTGCGCAGCTGCTCGTCGAGCTCCTCGACACCGGCCAGGCCGGCGCCCGAGACCGCCTGGTAGGTCGAGACCACGAGACGCTCCAGCCCCGCCTCGGCGTGCAGCGGGGCGAGCACCGGCATGGCCACCATGGTGGTGCAGTTGGGGTTGGCCACGATGCCCCGGGGGAGCAGGTCGAGGTCGTGGGCGTTGACCTCGGGCACCACCAGCGGCACCTGGGGGTCCATGCGCCACGCCGAGGAGTTGTCGATGACGGTGACGCCCGCCTCGGCCACCCGGGGGGCGAGGGCGAGCGAGGCGGTCTTGCCGGCCGAGAACAGGGCGAGGTCGAGGCCGCGGTAGTCGGCGCCATCCGCGTTCTCCACCACCACCTCGCCGCCGGCCCACGGGAGGCGCCGCCCGACCGAGCGGGCCGAGGCGAACAGCCGCAGCTCGTCCACCGGGAACCCCCGCTCAGCCAACAACCGTCGGATGACCCCCCCGACCTGACCCGTCGCACCAACGATCCCGACACGCATGAAGGTCAGGGTACGTCCAAGCCGAAGGCGGTGTGCAGGAGTTGCACGGCGCGCTCGACCGCGCTCTCGCGCACGACGCAGGAGATGCGGATGGCCGAGGTGGAGATCATCTCGATGTTGATGTCGTCGGCGGCGAGCACCTCGAACGTGCGGGCGGCGACACCGGGGTTCGACTTCATGCCGGCGCCGACCAGGCTCACTCGGGCGATGCGCTCGTCGTGGGTGACGCCGGTGGCGCCCAGCTCGCCCATGAGGCCGTCGATGACCGCGGTACTGGCGACCACGTCGTCGCGGGGCACGGTGAAGCTGATGTCGGTCACCCCCTGCTCGGAGGTGTTCTGCACGATCATGTCGACGTTGACGTCGACGTCGGCGAGGGCCCGGAACACCCGGGCGGCGACGCCGGGGGTGTCGGGGACCCCGTTGATCGTGACTTTGGCCTCCGACACGTCGTGCACGACGGCGGAGACGATGGCCTGCTCCATGGACGGATCCTCCTCCTGCACCCAGGTGCCCGGTTCCCAGGTGAAGCTCGAACGGACGTGGAGGGGCACGCCCCAGGTGCGGGCGAACTCGACCGAGCGCATGGCGGGCTTCGGGCACCCGCAGGCGGTCATCTCGAGGAGCTCGTCGAAGCTGACATGGCGCATGCGGCGGGCGCTGGCCACGATGCGGGGGTCGGCGGTGAACACCCCCGGCACGTCGGTGTAGAGCTCACACGAATCGGCGCCCACCGCATGGGCAATGGCGACGGCGGTGGTGTCGGAGCCACCCCGGCCGAGGAAGGTGACGTCGCGGTCGGTGGAGACGCCCTGGGCGCCGCCCACCACCGCGGTGCGGCCGGCGGCCAGGGCGCTGGTCAGGCGCTCGGGGCGGATGTCGAGGATCTTGGCGTTGGTGTGGTTGGTGTCGGTGATGAAGCCGGCCTGGCTGCCGGTGAAGCTGTCGGCGGGCACGCCGACGCCGTGCAGCGCCATGCACAGGAGCGCCATGGCCTTGCGCTCGCCGGCGGTGATGAGCATGTCGAGCTCGCGGCCGGGCCGGACCGACGACACCTCGGCGGCCAGGCGCAGCAGCTCGTCGGTCTCCTTGCCCATCGCCGAGACCACGACCACGACCTGGTCGCCCCGCCGGCGGGTGCGGGCCACATGATCGGCCACCTCACGGATGCGCTCCGGATCGGCGACCGACGTCCCTCCGAACTTCTGCACGACCAGGGCCACGGTCGTCGCAGGCTATTGGGTGCGCCGCGGGGTCCACCGCAGGTTGCGCGACCGCCTCGCGATCTGGCGGCGGGGAGAGGCGACGCTAGGGTCTCGACCCCGTCCGATCCCTGTCGCCGCCTGGAGACCGACCCATGGGTACCCCGAAGCGCGACCGCCAGAAGGCGTCTCGACAGGCCCGCATCGAGCAGGCGCGCGCCGAGGAGGCCCGCCGCAAGCGCAACCGCACGGTGCGCAACGCCGCCCTGTTCGTGGCGCTCGTCGTGGTGATCGCCCTCGTCGTCGCCCGCCCGTGGCAGTCCGACGACGGCGACGACGTGGCCGCCGACGAGCCCGGGCCCACCCCCTGCCCCGCCGAGGACGGGTCGTCCGAGCAGCGACTCACCTTCGACCTCGCCCCGCCGGAGTGCATCGACCCCGAAGCGACCTACCGCGCCGAGGTGGCGACGACCGAGGGCGAGTTCACCATCGAGCTCGACGCCGAGGCGGCCCCCGTCACCGTGAACAACTTCGTGGTGCTCGCCCGCTACCACTTCTACGACGACGTGGCCTTCCACCGCATCATCCAGGGGTTCGTGAACCAGACCGGCGACCCCACCGGCGAGCCCGCCGGCAGCGGTGACCCGGGGTACACGATCCCGGACGAGCTCCCCGCCGACACCGCGGCCTACGTGGCCGGCAGCGTGGCCATGGCCAACTCCGGGCCGAACACCAGCGGGGGGCAGTTCTTCGTGGTCGTCGGCGACGGGGGCAGCCAGTTGCAGCCCCTCTACAGCCTCTTCGGCCAGGTGGTCGAGGGCCAGGAGGTCATGGACGCCATCAACGCCGAGTTCGGCGAGGCCCCCGGTGGCGCCGGCACCCCCACCGGCGACGTCCGGATCGAGTCGGTCACCATCGTCGAGGGTGCCGACGCCAACGCCGACGAGTCGACCACGACCACCGGCGGCGAGGACGACGCCACGACCACGTCCGGGACCGACACCGACCCGGCACCGGCCGACGGGACGACCACCACCACCGGGCCCGACGAGTCGACGACCACCACCGCCGTCGCCGGGTGAGGGCGGCGGTCGGTTAGGGCCCGCCGGCGACGCCCACGCTGTCGAGGGCGTCCAGGCCGACCTCCTCGGCATCGACCCAGAGCTGCACGGCGCCCGGTCCGGCCGATCGCCAGGCGCCGCCGGGGTCGCGGAGGAGGGCGGCGCGCTCGTCGAGGAAGGCGACCACCGTCCCGGCGGGCGCCAGGCGCAGGGTGCGCAGGCGCCGCTCGTCGCTCCAGTCATCGGCGTGGGGGATCACCGCGAGTGGACTGAGCAGGCCGAGGCCGAGGGTGAAGGCCCCGCCCCGGGAGTCGACCATGGGGTCGGTGAGCACCATGGCCCCCGCCGAGGAACCGGCCAGCACGCCGCCGTCACGCCAGGCGGCCAGCACCGCGTCCCACACCGGCGAGTCCTTCAGGACCGAGCGCAGGTGCATCGAGGAGCCGCCGGACAGGTAGGTGAACCGGCTGGCCCGCGCCACCTCGGCGAGCGCGGGATCGGCGGCGTCGCCCCGACGGAGCACGTCGAGGGACCGCACGCGGGCCCCCATGCCCTCGAACCACGCGGTGGCACCGGCGACGATGTGCTCGGGGTGCTCGTAGGCGGACGCCGTCGGCACCACCAGCACCTCGTCGACGCCGGCGGCGCCCAGCAGGTCGGCGTCAAACTCACAGCCGGCCTGCCACTCGGCGCCGCCGACGAGCGCGAGCGTCCCGGGTGCGGGACCGGTGTTGATCGTGGGCATGGTCCTCCTCGGCTACCGGGCGACCGACCGTAGACGGCGCCGAGGGGCGCACGGGGCACCGGGGCGGCGTCAGTGGCAACCGGCCCGCTCGCCTTGCCGCCGACATTACCCGTGGGTAACGTCGCGGGCTCATGGCCATCGATCGTGTGGGAATCGTCGGGTCGGGGATCATGGGTTCGGGCATCGCCGAGGTGGCGGCGAGGTCGGGCGCCGAGGTCGTGCTGCGCTCCCGACAGCAGGAGACGGCGGATGCCCAACTCGGCGCCCTCGAGCGCTCGCTCGCCAAGCAGGTGGCGAAGGGCAAGCTCGAGGACCTCGAGGCCAAGGTGATCCTCGCCCGGGTCACCCCGACCTCGTCGCTCGACGCCCTCGCCGACTGCGACCTCGTGATCGAGACGGTGGTCGAGGACCTCGCCGTCAAGCAGGCCCTCTTCGCCGACCTCGACCGGGTCGTCGGGGATGGCGCGATCCTCGCCACCAACACCTCCACCCTCCCGGTGATCGAGCTGGCCATGGCGACGGGCCGCCCCGAGCGGGTCTGCGGCCTGCACTTCTTCAACCCGGCGCCGGTCATGGGCCTGGTGGAGATCGTGCGCACCCTGGTCACCAGCGACGAGACGATGGCCGAGGCGCGGGCGTTCGCCGGGCGCTGCGCCAAAGTACCGGTCGAGGTGAAGGACCGGGCCGGCTTCATCGTCAACGCCCTGCTCTTCCCCTACCTGAACGACGCGGTGCGGATGCTGGAGCAGGGCACGGCCGACCGCGACGACATCGACGCCGCCATGAAAGGCGGCTGCGGCTTCCCGATGGGGCCCCTCGCCCTGCTCGACCTCGTCGGCCTCGACACCTCGGTCGCCATCCTCGACGCCCTCTACGCCGAGTTCCGCGATCCCCGTTACGCCGCCGCCCCCACCCTGCGGCGCATGCGCACCGCCGGCCACCTCGGCCGCAAGTCAGGGCGCGGCTTCTACGACTACGTCGAGTCGGCGACCCGCTAGAAGGGCGGCGACGGACGGCGACTGTCGAGGCGGCCGCGGATGCGGTCCCGCACGTCGTCGACGACCGAGCGCGGGGCGCCGCCCCCGCGCTCGAGGTCGTCGAGGAACCCGTCGAGCGCGTCGCGTACCCGGAGCTGGTCGCGCCGGACGAAGGCGCGGGTCACCCAGAAGCTGCCGTAGCCGAGGGCGAAGGTGACGGGGACACCGACGGCCAGCACGAGCGGGTCCACCGCGACTGCGGCCGCCGTCGAGCCGGCGGCCGACGCCACGCCCACCGCGCCGCCGGTGGCGGGCGGGGCGACCTGCACCCGGCGGCCCAGGTCGGCGTCGAGGCGGACCAGTGACCCGCCCTCGGCGGGCACGACGTGCACCGTGACCTCACGGGCGGCGTCGAGGCGGACGGTGCCCCGGAGCTGCACGGCCCGGAGCACCGTCGCCACGGTGTCGTCGCGGCGCCGCCAGCGTTGCACCGACCCCTGGTCGCGCACGACCACGAACGTCTGGCGGGAGAGGTAACGCCGGACGGCATCGCCGGCGGCCGCCGGTGTCCCCGGCACGATCCTCGTGGCGGTGACCACCTGGCCGCCCACCGGCCGGGCGGTGCTGCCGCCGGCGTCGAGCAGCCCCGCCCGCAGCTCGGCGACGGCGCGGCGCACGTCGGCGGGCTCGAGGCCGACCTCGCCGGCGGCGGCCTCGACGGTGGCCAGCGGCACCAGGTCGTCGCCGCCCCCCGGGCCGAGCCCCTCGGCGGCGTTGAGCTCGCTGGCCCGGCGGAGCACGAGCGCCACCTCGGCCTCGGTGAGGCTGGCGTCGCCGTCGCCGGCGGGCCCGGGACGCGGCGGGGGTGCGGGCACCGACGTAGGGTACGGCCGCCGCCGGCGGGGTCGCCTCCGGGTAGGTTCGGCCGCGGATGGTCGTGGAGCCGCCGCCCTGTCGTTGGGTCCTGCCCGACCCCCTGGCCGCCGATGAGGACGGGATCGTCGGCATCGGCGCCGACCTCGCCCCCGGCACGCTGGTGGCGGCCTATCGCCGGGGACTGTTCCCCATGCACCTCGACGCCGACGCCCGGGTGCTCGGGTGGTGGTCGCCCGACCCCCGCGGGGTCCTTCCCCTCGACCGGTTGCACGTGTCGCGCACGCTGGCGCGCTCGTGCCGGCGCTTCACCACCACCGTCGACACCGACTTCGCCGGGGTGATCGACGCCTGCGCCGCCCCCCGACAGGGGGGCGGCCACTGGATCAACCCGGCGCTGCGGGCGGCCTACGTCGCCCTGCACGAGCTGGGGTGGGCCCACAGCGTCGAGGTGCACGACGACGCCGGCACGCTCGTCGGCGGCCTCTACGGCGTCGCCGTCGGCGGCCTCTTTGCCGGCGAGTCGATGTTCCACCGGGCCACCGACGCCTCCAAGGTCGCCGTCGTCGGCGTGGTGGAGCGCCTGCGTGACGACGGGCGCGACGGGCGCGACCGCCTGTTCGACGTCCAGTGGTGCACCCCTCACCTGGCCACCCTCGGCGTGGTCGAGGTCCCCGCCGCCGAGTACCAGCGCCGTCTCACCGTCGCCCGCGACCTTGCCCTACCACCCGCCTTCCGGTAGCCCGGGTTCGTGCCGGGAGCGCCAGGGGAGGGAGGATGGTTCAGATGGTGGAGCGGGACACGCCGTGGCTGATGCGGACGTACTCGGGGCACTCGACCGCCCGGGCGTCGAACGCGCTGTATCGCGGAAACTTGGCCATGGGCCAGACCGGGCTCTCGATCGCCTTCGACCTCCCCACCCAGACCGGCTACGACCCCGATCACCCCCTCGCCCGGGGCGAGGTGGGCAAGGTCGGGGTGCCGGTGGCGCACCTCGGTCACATGGCCCAGCTCCTCGACGGCATCCCCGTCGGGGAGATGAACACGTCGATGACCATCAACGCCCCGGCGGCGTGGCTCTTCGGCCTCTACGTGGCCCACGCCGAGAACACCGGTGTGGCGCACGACCGGTTGCGGGGCACGACCCAGAACGACATCGTCAAGGAGTACCTTTCGCGGGGGACCTACATCTTCCCGCCGTTGCCGTCCCGTCGCCTGATCGTCGACATGATCGCCTTCTGCGCCGAGCGGGTGCCGAAGTGGAACCCGATGAACGTGTGCAGCTACCACCTCCAGGAGGCGGGGGCGACCCCGGTCCAGGAGCTGGCCTACGCCCTGGCCACCGCCATCGGCGTGCTCGACGCCGTCAAGGAGTCGGGCCAGGTCGCCGAGGAGGTGTTCCCGCAGGTCTTCGCCTCGACCAGCTTCTTCGTGAACGCCGGCATCCGCTTCGTCGAGGAGACGTGCAAGATGCGCGCCTTCGGGGTGCTGTGGGAGCGCATCGGCCGGGAGCGCTACGGCGTCACCGACGAGCGGGCGTTGCGGTTCCGCTATGGCGTGCAGGTGAACAGTCTCGGCCTCACCGAGGCGCAACCAGAGAACAACGTCCAGCGCATCGTGCTCGAGGCCCTCGGGGTGACGCTGTCGAAGCGGGCCCGGGCCCGGTCGCTGCAGCTACCGGCATGGAACGAAGCCCTCGGCCTGCCCCGGCCCTGGGACCAGCAGTGGTCGTTGCGCATCCAGCAGGTGCTGGCCTTGGAGACCGACCTGCTCGAGTACGGCGACATCTTCGACGGGTCCCACGTCGTGGAGGCCA
>JBBJOU010000070.1:0-8869 GCA_037724305.1 Acidimicrobiales bacterium | reverse complement strand
CATCGAGCCCAGCGACGTCGAGGCCCTCACCCGTTGCCTCGACCACGTGCTGGACCGCCTGACCGCCTGACCGTCACCCCCGGAACCCGAACTGGGTGTCGTCGATGTCGCAGGAGCCACATCGACGAAACCCAGTTCATGATTGATGACGGGTGACGGCGGCGGCGGCGTGGACGAGGCCGGCGACGGTCAGCCATGCGGTGAAGCCGTCGGGCGTGTGGGCGACCACGAGGTCGGGGGTGGCGCCGGGGGCGAGGGGGCGGGCGAACTCGAGCGTGGCCCGCACGGGGCCGGCGAGCAGGTCGGGACGCATGGCCAGGAGCTCCTCGACGGGGGCCCAGTAGGCGGCGTTGTTGACGTGGCCGAGGACGTCGAGGTCCGTGCGCCGCTGCGGCCACGGTCGGACCTCGACGCCGGCGCCGTCGGCGGGTGGGGCGGGGAGCTCGAGGCGGCTGCCGACGGTGCGCCCGCCGGCGGCGTCGCCGTAGCGGGTGAGGAAGGCGGGGTCGAGCTTCTTCGGGACGAGGGTGGCGGCGTCCACGTAGACCCACAGCACGGCCGCCTCCAGCCGGCCGCCGGCGTCGCCCACCATCGACACCCGGCGCTCGGCCCAGCGGCTCCCGGTGCCGCCACACCAGGTGGCCAGCTCGATCGGCTCCAGGAAACGGGGGGCCGCCAGCACCTCGATCACGGTGCGGCGCACCACCCACGACTGGTCGTCGGGGAGCCGGGCATCGCTGGTGTCGTCGGACGACACGTCCTGGAGGTGGCGGGCGGCGGCGTCGAGGCGCAGCCGCCCGGCGGGGTCGACGTCGCCGAGGCGCACGCGATGGCGGGCGGTGAACACCCGGCCGGCCGTCGGGCGGGGGACGAGTGGGGCGTCACCGGAGGTCTCGGGGGCCACGGAGCCCGACGCTAGGGCCCGGACGGACGCCCATCCGCGCCGGCCGTTGGTGGCGTACTGTTCCCATGAAGCTCGCCCGTACCCTCCGGCTCGTCGGCGCCCTCGGCGTGCTGGTCGGCGCCCTCGTCCACGGCTACCTCTGGAACGAGGAGTACAAGGACATCCCTTCGATCGAAGGTCCTGAGCTGTTCAAGGTCGGCAACCTGTTCCTCGCCAACCTGGTCACCGGCGTCATCATCGCCCTCGCCATCGTCGTCCTGAAGCACCGCAAGGCCGATCTCGCCGTCGTCGCCGGCATCGGTTGGTCGATCTCGGCGCTGCTCGGTTTCTACGTCTCGCGCAACGGCGGGCTCTTCGGCTTCGAGGAGATGCTCTGGCAGCCGGCTCCCGAGGCGGCGATCAGCGTCGCCGCTGAGGCGGTGGCGCTCGTCGCCCTGGCCGGCGCCCTTGCCGCGGCCCGCGTACCGGACCGCAGGTCGCTCGCCCACATGCGCTGAGCGGCGCCGCCGGCCCGGCGCCGTCGCGCGTGGTAGGCCAACCCGATGCTCGCTGCCGACGAGGGCCCCACATGTCGGCATGACCGAGTCGAGGGCTCGTCGTGAGCACCGGCGCCGGGCCGTCGACCGGGCTGGCGCGATTGCGGGACCTGGACCATCGGCGGCGCTGGGCCCGGGCGCGGGCGCCGGTGTGGTTCCTCCTCGGCATCGTCGTACTCGCCGCCTGCCTCACCGCCGCCGGCCTCGTGGTGCTGGCCCTGGTGGCGCGCGCCTACAGCCTGGTCACCGGCACGCCCATCGCCGAGGTGCCCGTGTGGGGCTGGGCCGGCGAGGCCACCGTCGGGGTGGCGGCACTGGCCGGCGCCTTGGTGACGGTCAGCGTCGCCCTGTCGCCGCTGCGGGCCGGGGCCCGGCGGGTGCTGCGCGACATCGGCGCCCGCCCGCCCGGGCCCGACGAGGACCAGCGCCTCCGGAACGTGGTGGAGGCTCTGGGGCTCGGTCTCGGTGTCGTCCCGCCGACGCTGCTGGTGATCGACGACCCCGCTCCCAACACCCTCGCCACGCGAGGCTGGCGCCGGCGGACGCTGGTGGCCACCAGCGGCGCGCTGGGCCTGCCACGAGACGAGCTGGAGGCGCTCTGCGCCCACGAGCTCGCCCACCTCCACGCCCGCGACGCCCGCTGGGTCACCGCCGCGTCGGCGTCGCTGGGCCGGACCCGCCGGGCCGCCAAGGTGCTCGAGCTCGTCGCCGGTGCCCTGCTGGCGGTGTTCGGCATCGCCCTCGAGGGCGGCAACAGCTTCCTGATCTCGCCGCTGCTCGGCGGGCTGGCCCTCGGCGCCCTCGGGCTCGTGGTCGACCGCCGGGTCGGCGCCGCCCAACGCCGCCTCCGGGTCGAGGAGGACGAGATCGCCGATGTCGCCGCCATCCTCCTGGCCCGCCACCCCGCCGCCCTCGCCGCGGTGTGCGACCGCCTGGCCGCCGACGACCGCCAGGTCGGGCGCAGCTCGTGGCGGGCCGAGCTGCTGTGGTTCAAGGCAGTGGTGCCCGACGAGTCCGGCGACGCTCCCGTCACCCTGACCGACGGCGTGCCCGGGTTGTCCGAGGAGGAGTCACGCCGGGCCCTCGACGCCGTCGCCGACATGCGGCGCCTCGGTTCGCTCGGCGCCCACGGCCCCGGCCCCGGAGCCACCGCCGCCGTGGCCGCCGCCGAGCTGCGCCACCGGGCCGACGCCGCCTACGCCAACGCCCACCTCCCCCGGCCCACCAGCTGGGCCGGCCCTCCAGCAACAGGCACCGCGTGAGCCGCCATGAGCGCCCTCGCCCGGCAGACCGAAGCGACGGGCATCGATGACGACCGGGGTGCACGCCCCCACCCCTACCGGTGGTCCGCCGCACCCCGGTCTGCGAACCAACGGACCGAGGTGCACGCCCCCACCCCTACCGGTGGTCCGCCGCACCCCGGTTCGCCGCCGGTGGCGGCGCCCCGCCCGGGATGCCAGCTCGTCGGTGGCGCTCACCATGCGCCGGCATCAGTCGAGGGAGCCGCCGCTGGCGTCCTCGACGCTGGACTTGCCGGCGCTGATCCACGGCATCATCTGGCGCAGGTCGGCGCCGACGGCCTCGACGGGGTGGGCCTTGCCCGCTTCTCGGAGTTGCTGGAAGCGGGCGCGGCCGCTGCGGCTCTCGGCCATCCACTCCTCGGCGAAGGCGCCGCTCTGGATCTCGGCCAGGATCTTGCGCATCTCGGCCTTGGTGGCGTCGGTGATGATGCGGGGGCCGCGGGTGACGTCGCCGTACTCGGCGGTGTCGGAGATCGAGTAGCGCATGCCGGCGATGCCCTGCTCGTACATGAGGTCGACGATGAGCTTCAGCTCGTGCAGGCACTCGAAGTAGGCCGACTCGGGCTGGTACCCGGCCTCGGTGAGGGTCTCGAACCCGGCTTGGACGAGGGCGGTGACGCCGCCGCACAGCACGACCTGCTCGCCGAAGAGGTCGGTCTCGGTCTCCTCCTCGAAGGTGGTCTCCAGCACGCCGGCGCGGGTGCCACCGATGGCATCGGCGTAGGCCAGGGCGAGGTCGCGCGCCCCACCGCTGGCGTCCTGCGCGACGGCGATGAGGCAGGGCACGCCACCGCCCTCGGTGTAGGTGCGCCGCACCAGGTGACCGGGGCCCTTGGGGGCGACCATGGCCACGTCGACACCGGCCGGCGCCTTGATCTGGTCGAAGCGGATGTTGAACCCGTGGGCGAACAGCAGGGCGTCGCCGTCGGTGAGCCCGGGGGCGATCGAGGTGGTGTAGATGTCGCCCTGCTCGGTGTCGGGCAGCAGGATCATGATGACGTCGGCCTCGGCCACCGCCTCGGCGATGCCGAGCACCCGGAGCCCGGCGGCTTCGGCCTTGGCCCGCGACGACGACCCGTCGCGCAGGCCGACCCGCACGTCGACGCCGCTCTCCTTCAGGTTGAGGGCGTGGGCGTGGCCCTGCGAGCCGTAGCCCAGCACCGCCACCTTGCGATCGGCAATGAGCGTCGGATCGGCGTCCTTCTCGTAGTACACGTTGGCCATCGGGGTTCCTGTCGTTGGGAGGGTGGGCGAAACGGGACGGAGGGCGTGCTAGGAGGCGCGGGAGGCTCGCAGCCGGGTCACCGAGGGGTCCAACCGGGCGAGCGCGACCCGACCGGTCCGCTGGAGCTCGACGATGCCGTAGGGCCGGAGCAGCTCCTCGAAGCCGTCGATCTTGTCGGGGTGCTCGTCGAGGCTGATGGTGAGCTGGTCGTGGCCGACCGACAGGATGCGCCCGCCGAAGACCTGGACCAGCTCGATGACCTGGCCCCGCGTCGCCGGCGGGGCGCCGACGGTGGCCAGCAGCAGCTCGCGCTCGACGGAGTCGGCCGGGTCGAGCTCGGTGATCCTGACCACGTGGATGAGCTTGTTCAACTGCTTGGTGATCTGGTCGAGCGGCGTCGTCTGCACGTCGACGACGATGGTGATGCGGCTGAACCGCTCGTCCTCGGTGGGGGCGACGGCCAGGCTGTCGATGTTGTACCCCCGGCGGGCGAAGAGCGCCGACACCCGGGCGAGCACGCCCGTGCGGTTCTCGACCAGCACCGACAGGACGTGGTGGCGGACCACGCCGGCGGGACGGGGCGGGGCGGCGGGAGGGACGCCGTCGGTGATGGCGGACATCAGCGCACGCCCTTCTGGCCGGCCCGGGACCGGTCGGCCTGCGTGGGGTGGACGAGGACGTCGTCGTTGCTGGCGCCCGAGGCGACCATCGGGAACACCTTCTCGCGGCTGTCGCAGCGGAACTCGACCACCACCGGGCGGTCGTCGATCTCGTTGGCCTTGTGGATGGCGGCCGGCACCTCCTCGGGCGACTCGACCCGGATGCCGACGCAGCCCATGGCCTCGGCCCACAGCTTGTAGTCGGGCAGCTCGGGCGAGAGGTACACCTCGGAGTAGCGCTCCTCGTAGAACATCTCCTGCCACTGGCGGACCATGCCGAGGTAGGCGTTGTTGAGCAGCGCCACCTTGATGGGGATCTTCTCGGTGGCGGCGGTGACCAGCTCCTGGGCGGTCATCTGGAAGCAGCCGTCGCCGTCGACCGCCCACACGGTGCGGTCGGGGCGGCCGACCTTGGCGCCGATGGCGGCGGGGATGGAGAACCCCATCGTGCCCAGGCCCCCCGAGTTGACCCAGGTGTAGGGGTGCTCGAAGCGCCAGTACTGGCTCGTCCACATCTGGTGCTGGCCCACTCCCGAGGCGACGATGGTCTCGGGCGGGGCGAGGTCGCGCAGCTGCTCGAGCACGTACTGGGGCTTGAGGGCGTCGCCGGGCTCCTGGGGCTCGTAGGTGAGCGGGAACGTCTCCTGCCAGCCCGAGATGCTCTGCTGCCAGGGGCGGCGGTCACCGAACGTCTGCCCACCGTCGAGGAGAGCTCGCACCTCGCGCACCAGCTCCTCGATCACCAGGCGGCAGTCGCCGACGATGGGCACGTCGGGCCGGCGCACCTTGCCCAGCTCGGCGGGGTCGATGTCGACATGGACGATCTTGGCGTCGGGGGCGAAGGCGGGGATCTTGCCGGTGACCCGGTCGTCGAAGCGGCTGCCGAGGGCGACCAGCAGGTCCGAGCGCTGCATGGCGGTGATGGCGGTGAAGTTGCCGTGCATGCCGGGCATGCCGAGGCACAACCGGTGCGAGTCGGGGAACGCGCCGCGCGCCATCAGGGTGGTCACCACGTGCACGTCGGTGAGCTCGGCCAGCTCCCGTAGCGCGGCGGCCGCCCGCGCCTTGAGGATCCCGCCACCGGCGTAGATCACCGGACGCTCGGCGGCGAGCAGGAGGGCGGCCGCCTCGCGTATCCGTCCGTGGTCGCCGATGGTGGTGGGCCGGTAGCCGGGGAGGCTGTCGATCACCTCGGCGTCGGTGGGCCAGCGCCAGTCCATGGCCGAGTTGGGGTTGGTGGGGTCGACGATGTCCTTGGGGATGTCGACCAGCACCGGCCCGGGCCGGCCCGTGGTGGCGATGTGGAAGGCCTGGCGGATGGCGAGGGGGATGTCCTCGGCTCGCGACACCAGCTCGTTGTGCTTGGTCACCGACCGGGTGATGCCGACGGTGTCGCACTCCTGGAAGGCGTCGGTGCCGATGGCGCCGAACGGCACCTGGCCGGTGATGACCACCATGGGCACCGAGTCGAGGAAGGCGTCGGCCAGCGGGGTGACGATGTTGGTGGCCCCCGGCCCCGAGGTCACCATGGCCACGCCCGGCCGGCCGGTGGCGTGGGCGAAGCCCTCGGCCATGTGGCCGGCGCCCTGCTCGTGGCGCACCAGGATGTGGCGGATCGGGCTGTCGATGATGGGGTCGTAGACCGGCAGGATGGCCCCGCCGGGCAGGCCGAACATCACCTCGACGCCCTCGAGCTCGAGCGATCGGATGAGAGCCTGGCCACCGTTGGTGGCCCCTCGGGTCGTCATGGTCGGGTCTCCTGGCGCTGCGGCACCGGTTGCTGGTTCAGGG
This sequence comes from Acidimicrobiales bacterium, assembly GCA_037724305.1. Taxonomy (GTDB): domain Bacteria; phylum Actinomycetota; class Acidimicrobiia; order Acidimicrobiales; family JACDCH01; genus JBBJOU01. The sequence continues at coordinate 2,453 of JBBJOU010000070.1, read as the reverse complement.
GGCTGGTCGGAAAACGACGACGGCCCCCCGTCGGGCGGGAGGCCGGGATGACGCACGAGCGCGAGGCGCGGCCGTGCGTCAGGCGGCTACGAGGGTGGTCGACGACACCTTCACGGCCACCATGATCGCAGCTCGGGGGCCGCCGCGCCAACGCGCCGCTAGATGTCAGTTGCATACCGATCGCGCATCGTCGGCTATGGTGCGTACTCGTCACCCCGGGAGCACTCCCGCGGCGGCACCGACAACACGTCACCCGACATGCGGGGGGAATGGAGCACACCGTGGGTACCGCTCGACGAGCACTTGCAGCGATCGGCTTGGCGGCCGGTCTGACCCTCACCTTCGCCGGTGCCGCCGCCGCCCAGAGTGGCGGCAGTGGTCCCAGTGGCGGCAGTGGTCCCAGTGGCGGCAGTGGGGGCGGCGGCCAACAGGTGACCTCCACCACGGTCCGCGCCGTCACCGGTGGCGGCGGCGCCGGCGGGGGCGGGCTGGCCCGCACCGGCGGCGAAGCCACCGTGGCGGTCGGTGCCGGCGCGCTGGCAGTCGCCGCGCTCGGCGCCCGAGCGGTTGCCCGCCGCACCGCCTAGGCCCGGGGCCACCCCGCTCCGCCTCGACGACGACCGCACCGCCCGCCACCCGGTGGGCGGTGCGTCGCGCCCGGCGCGCGTCCGGGGTTGGGCGCGCGGCCGGCGCCGCCCCCTGGTGCTGCTCGTCTTGGCCCTCGGCCTCGCCTACGCCGGCCTGGTCGCCGCCGACCTGGTGCGCATCCAGCGTGACCTCGACGCCGGCCAGGGCGCCATCGCCGGCCTCGACCTGGCCACCGTCGATGCCGACGGCGGTCTGGCCGCCGTGGTCGACCGGGCGGCCGACCGCCTCGAGGCGGCCGAGGACCGCGCCCGATCGAGCCCCTGGCTGTCGGTCCTCGCTCCCGTCCCCGTCGTCGGGGACCAGGTCGAGACCGTCCGCGACCTCACCGGCATCGCAGCCGGGCTCGGCCGCGACGGCCGCCAGGCCGCCGAGCGCCTCGAGGTCGCGCTCGACGCCGGCGGCGGCGGCGCCGGCCGGGTCCGCCTGGCCGAGGTGGCCACCGAGGTGCTCGACGACCTCCGGGTCCAGGTCGAGGCCGTCACCGTCCCCGACCGGGGCCCACTCCTGCCCCCCCTGGCGGCGGCGCGCGCTGATGTCGAGGGCCAGTTGCTCGAGGCGCGACTCGACCTGGAGCGTGGCGTCCGGCTGGCCACCGGCCTCCGCTCGTTCCTCGACGGGCCCCGCCGCTACCTGATCCTCGGCGGCAACAACGCCGAGATGCGCTCGGTCGCCATCCCCACCACGTCCGGCATCGCCACCGTCGGCGGAGGCTCGATCGCCGTCGGTGAGTTCAGCGAAGCCACCTGCTGCGACGCCCAGGGTGTCGAGCTCACCTTCCCGGGGGTCCCCGTGCCCGAGGCGTACACCGAGGTCCACGGCTTCCTCAACGGCGCCCAGGGCTACCGGACGACGGTGACCTCGGCCAACTGGCCGCTGACGGCCGAGATCATGGCCGACATCACCGAGCGCAACGTCTACGGACCGGTCGACGGGATCATCTACGTCGACACGGTGACCCTCGCCAACCTCCTGCGGGTCATCGGGCCGGTCACCGTCGACGGCGTCGAGTACCGGGACGACAACGTCCTCGAGGAACTGCTGTACCGCAACTACCTGCGCTTCGACGACCCCGCCGTCACCGATGCCCGGCGCGACGCCCAGAGCCGGGTGGCCCGGACCGTCTTCGACGCCCTGGAGACGCGCGACTACTCCGTGACCGAGTTGGCCGGGGTCTTGTCGAACCTGGCCCGCAGCCGCCACCTGCAGGCGTGGGCCGAGGACCCGGCCGAGAATGACCTGTGGGAGGCCTTCGGGGCCAACCGCGAGCTCGGTCCCGACGACCTGCTCGTCACCACCCAGGAGCTCGGCGCCAGCAAGCTGGACTGGTTCACCACCACCGCAGTCGACGTCGAGGTCGAGGACCAGGACGACCACCACCAGGTGACGCTCGGGATCACCCTCGCCAACCCCGAGCACGGCGAGACGACCGCCTACATCGACGGTGGCGGCATCTACGCCGACCCCGGTGAGTGGGGGGCGTGGCTGCTCACCTACCTCCCCGCCGACGCATACGACATCGTCAACCTCGACCCGGGGTTCACCACCGCCGGCACGGACGGCCCGGCGACCGTGGTGGGCATGATCGTGCGGGTGCCCGAGGGGGAGACGCTGGACATCGAGATCAGCTTCAAGGTGCCGAAGGGGCGCCGGCCGTTGCACGTGCTCCCGGCGGCCCGGGTCAACGGCTCGCTGTGGACCTACGACGGCGAAGCGGTGAGCGACGTCCTCCCCTTCGACCTCGACCTCGACGACCGCCGCATCGTCGCCGACCCCCGCCTCTATGTCACCCTCCCGGACGACGAGTA
>JBBJOU010000069.1:0-8925 GCA_037724305.1 Acidimicrobiales bacterium | reverse complement strand
GCATCGGCTTGCGCGTCGGCGAGCAACCGCTGCGCCTCCGCTTGGGCTTCGGCGTTGATGCGGCTGGCGGCGGCCTGCTCGGTCGCCCGCTTGCGTTCGTTCTGGCCCTTCTGCGCGACGAGCTGTTCCTCGCGACGCGCTAGCTCGATCTGGTTCTGCAGCTCGTTCTCGGCGATCGCCCGTTCCCGCTCCACGGCGAGGGCGCGGCGTCCGAACGTTGCCTTGTCGGCGTCCTGCTGCACCTCCTCCCGCATGGGGGTCTGCAATGCACGCTCGACGTCGGGCTCGGCCCGCAGCGCGACGACGCGGACATCGATGATGGCGAGACCGGTGTCGGCGATCCTCGGATCGCCCGTGAGGCCAGTCGTGATGCGGTGTCGCACGGCAGCCATGCCCTCGGCGAGGGCGCGGGGGAGGGTCATGGTGGCCAGCAGGTCGAGGGCGTGCTGCTGGGCGAGCTCGGTGAGCAGTCCACCGAGCTGCTCGAGCGGCCGGCCCCGCCAGGTGCCGACGTCGGGGTCGATCCCGAAGTCGATCCGCGCCGCGGTCACTGCCGGGTCGACGACGCGGTACGTGATCGTGGCTTGCACGGTCACGTCCTGGAAGTCGATCGTCCGCGCGTGGAAGAGCAGCGGCTGCTCCCGATCGTCGACGGGGACCTCGCTGATGGCGGCGGTCATCGCCCGGAACCAGAACGCCTGCCCGGCGCCGTCGTGCGCGAGGTTCCCCTTGCGCAGGTGGCGGACGTGGGTGGTCGGGTTGGCTCGCAGGTGTCGCAGGAACATCGTCTTGGTGATGTCGGCCATCGCCCTCTCCTTCGTTGTCGTCATTCAGACGATAACCCGACCTGGACTTGTCGTCAAGTCGACGATTACCGTGCGTCCATGGCGATCCCGGCGTTGCGGAGGACGGCAGCCGTGACGGTGGATCTCGTCGTCCTGACGGTCCGCAGCGACGACCTCGTCGTGCTCGCCGTTCGTCGCGGCGTGGAACCCTTCCGTGGTCGGTGGGCGCTGCCCGGCGGGTTCGTCAGGCCCGACGAGGCGCTCGTTGACGCGGCGCGACGTGAGCTGGCGGAGGAGACAGGCGTTGCCGCGCGGTCAGCGCACCTCGAGCAACTCGCCACCTACGGCGACCCGAGGCGCGATCCGAGGGGGCGTGTCGTGAGCGTCGCCTACCTGGCGTTGCTCCCGGACCTGCCGCCGCCGACGGCCGGATCCGATGCCGACGACGCCGCATGGGCGCCCGTCGCCACGTTGCTCGGGAAACCCCGATCCCTGGCGTTCGACCACGGGCACATCCTTGGCGACGCCGTGGAGCGCGCCCGGTCGAAGCTCGAGTACTCGCCCATCGCCACAGCCTTCTGCGGCGACGAGTTCACGATCGCCGAGCTGCGGCGCGTCTACGAGGTCGTATGGGCCGCCGAGTTGGATCCGCGGAACTTCCACAGAAAGGTCTCCGGCACGCCCGGCTTCCTCACGGCGACCGACCGCACGACCACCCGCGACGGCGGCAGGCCGGCGACGGTCTATCGGCGGGGGACGGCGAGTCTCCTCCACCCGGCGATGCTCCGCCCTCGCGACACCGGTTGACTCCCGAGGAACGCCACCGACGTGCGGACAGGTCCGACAGAGGACGACGACTGAGCGGTCCCGCCGCCTACGCTGCCACCGGCGCAGCTCGGCCAGCGAGAGGACGGACCATGATCGTGAACGGGCACCGAGGTCGGCGGCCGTGATCGTCTTCGTGCACGGGGTGCCCGAGACCGCGGCGATCTGGCGCAAGGTGCGCGACCTGCTCAGCCGGGAGTCGGTGGCGTTGGCGATGCCCGGCTTCGGCTGCCCCCGTCCCGAGGGCTTCGGGGCGACCAAGGACGACTACGTCGAGTGGCTGGTCGGCGAGCTCGAACAGATCGACGGACCGGTCGACCTGGTCGGCCACGACTGGGGAGCGGGCCTCACCTTCCGGGTCGCCACCGCCTACGGGGACCGCCTTCACTCGTGGGCCGCCGACATCGCCAACGTCGCCCACCCCGACTACGAGTGGCACGACTTCGCCAAGCTGTGGCAGACGCCGGGCGACGGGGAGGCGTTCGTCGAGAGCCAGAACGCGGTGGCCCCGCCGGAGCGGGCGTCGCTGTTCGAGGCCATGGGCGTCCCGCCCGATGATGCCCTGGAGATGGCGACCGCCTCCGACGCCACGATGGGCGCCTGCATCCTCGCCCTCTACCGTTCGGCCACGCCGAACCCGCACCACGCCTGGGGGCCATGGGCGCCGACGAGCGCACCGGGGTTGGTGCTGCACCCCACCGAGGATCCCTTCGGCGAGGAACGGTTGGCGGCCGAGGTGGCCGAGGCGCTCGGCGCCCGCTTCGAACGCATCGACGGCGCCGGGCACTTCTGGCCCTATCAGACGCCCGATCAGGCGGCGGCGGTACTCGAGGCGTTCTGGTCCACGCTCGCCTGAGGCCCGCCGTCAGGGGGGCTCACCCGAGCGCAGGCGCCTTGGCCAACACCGCTCGCGCCCGGCGGCGCCCGGCACGCGCCGCGGCGACGGCCGCCAGGCCCCCCGCCGTCGCACCCACGACCATGCAGGCGACGGCGACGGCGATCGATGGCTCGCCGCCTCCGAGCAACCAGCTGATCAGGAGGGCGACGAGCCCGGCGCCGGCGCCGACGATGGCGACGCTGACGACGCCGGAACGCTTCCGCCGCCGTTGGCGCAAGGTGCGGAGGATCGCTTCGGCGTAGCCGACGACCAGGAGCAGCAGCACGACCGCCAGAACACCGGGCACGCTGAGCAAACCGATGCCGCTCGGACGGAGGGCGAAGTCGTGGTTCAGCACCACGTCGTCACCCGACAGCAAGCGGAGGTGGCCGGTGACCTCCCCGGCGACGAGGTAGCGGTTGGCGTCGGCGTCGACGACCGCCTCGAACCCGCCCTCGACGGGGACGAGCGGTTCGGTGCTCGAGCTCACCAGCGGGACGCCGGCGATGGAGAGACCAAGCTGGACCTGGTCGGCGGCGGCGGCCTCGGATGGGAGCTCCGTGAACCGGAGCTCGACGGGCTCGGCAAGGTCGACATCGGTGGCCTCCTCGCTGATGTCGGTCCCGGCGACGGTGGCGGCTCCGTCGGGGAGCACCTCCGAGCGGGCCGGGGTCACGACGCCGAGGAAGGGAAGGAGCAACGCGACCGCAGTCAGCCCCAGGGCCAGCAGCGCGGGGACGAGCGGTGACGGCGGGCTATCGTCCGCCGGACGCAAGGTCGGTCCCGCCGGCGACGTCGCCGGATCGGCCCGCCCCCAGGCCGGGGCCGCAGGCTGGTCGCCCGGGCCAGGGGCGGGGGCGCGCCCGGGGGTGGGGCCAGGGTGCTCGGCGCCGGTGACAGGACCGGGCGCAGCGCCGGAGGGCTCGGCGCCCTCGTCGGTCTCGGGGGCCGGTAGGGCAGCGGCGGCCGGGTCGTCGGCCGGCGGCGGCTCGGGCGGGTGCGCCGCGATGCGGCGGGCCTCCACGGCCTGGCCTGCGAGGCGGGCGGCGCCCAGGCTGATGGATGCCTTCGGGTCGCTGTCGGTCACGATCGGCACACCGATCACGCCGCCGACCACCTCGGCCACCAACGGGATGCGGCTCGATCCTCCGACCAGGAGCACGGCGTCGAGGCTGCCCTCGGCGACGTTCGCCGACTTGATCGCACGGGCGAGGGCGGCGGTCGCCGCCTCGAGCGACGGCCGGATGGCGGCCTCGAGCTCGGCGCGGGTGATGCGCACGCTGGTGGACGTGCCGGGCAGGAGCACGGGGATCACGACATCAGTGGCGGTCGACAGGTTCTCCTTGGCCCGCACACACTCTTCGCGCAGGCGGGCGAGGTGGGTCGCCACCTCGGGGTCGTCGTCGTCGAGGTCCTCGACGACCTCGCCCAGCGCCCGCACGACGTGGCCGAGCACGACCTGGTCGACGTCGACGCCGCCGAGCCGCTCGACGCCGTCGGGACGCCCCAGGACGGTGGCGCCACCGCCCTCGACGCGCACGACGGTGGCATCGAAGGTGCCGCCGCCGAGGTCGAAGACGGCGACGGTGGCGCCGTCGGCGACCCGCCCGAGGGCGGCGTAGTGCGCGGCGGCGGCGACCGGTTCGGCGACCAGCAAGGGTTCGTGGACGTCGGCCTGGCGGGCGGCCTCACGCAGCACGTCGAGCTTGAACGGGCCCCAGGTGGCGGGGTGGGTGAGGGCGATCGCCTCCGACGGCCCCCCCTCCTGACGGGTGACCTGATCACGCACCCGGGAGAGCAGCGCAGCGAGGAGCGCATCGGTCGACCAGGCGACGCCGTCGAGGAGGACCGGCGTCGGGTCGCCGGCTCGCCGCTTGAACTCACGGGCCACGTTGCCGGGCTCGCTCACCCCCCGGTCGGCGGCGGCCTCGCCGATCAGGACGGTGCCGTCACGCCGGGCGAGCACCACCGACGGGACCGCCGCGCTGCGATTGCCGAGGCCGACGACGCTCACGCGGCCGTCGCGCGCCACGGCGGCGCCCGTCCATGTCGTGCCGAGATCGACTCCCAGCCCCCACCCCGTCCGGTCCGTCATGGATTCGATGGCGGAAGCGGCTCGTCGCCGCGGACCATGACGTTGCCTTCCTCGCGAGCACCGGCCCCCTCGACCACACCGCCGCCCGGTCCTGCGACCAGCGTCGGCGCCGACTCGCGCATCACCGGCGCCTGTGCCCCGTGATCAGTGGCGGAGAACCCGCCGTCGAGGCCGCCGTCGTCCTCGTCGCCCGCCTCGGGGGTCGGTGTGAAGTAGCCGACCACGAAGAGGGCGGCCCCGAGGATCACCACCAGGGCGCCCGACCACGTCGCGCTCGGGGTCAGGACCCGCAAGGTCGACAGCGTGAAGGCCAGGGTGAGCCCGAGCCCCAGCCCGGGCAGGCCGAACCGGACGCCCCGCCGCCAACGGTTCGGGGAGAGGCGGTTCGTGGTGAGGCCGATGACGGCGGTGATGAACAGCACCGCGGTGATGGCGGCGATGATGAGCCCGAAGATGTTGTAGACCGACCCGAACGAGCCGCGGACGTCGGCCGGGAAGCTCTGGCTGGTGATGGGGTCACGGTCCTGGTCGAACAAGGTCAACCGGGCCGGGAGCAGGCCGTTGGCCTGGCTGCCGAGGTCGATGAGATCGAGGACGAACTCGCGGTCGCCGGTCTCCCCGGGGTCGACGCGAAGGTCGATCCTCGTCTCGTAGGAGAAGAACGTGAGCCCGATGACCTTGCCGTCGATGCGCAGGCTCCGGACGACGAGCTCCTCGTCGCCGAGGTTCTCGACTTCGACCCTGACCTCCGTCTCGTCCTCGGCGTCGAGTCGGAGCGCGTTGTTCGGTCCGACGTCAGTCAGGTCCCGCTCGTCCACCGTCGCCGTGACGCGCACGTCGTCCTCGTCGTGCGGGGCGGCCTGGGCTGGCGTCGCCACGGCGATACCGGCCCACAGCCCGACCGCGAGGACCAAGCCACCGCGCCGCCGCGTCATCGCCACGGCGCGCACCGTACTCGTCCGGAACACACGTTTCATGAGAACCCTCCTCGGCAGGGGTGCACCCGACTGCGCGCCGAACGCGTCATGTCATTCCTTGGCGTGGTCTGCACTGTCGCCTCTCTGGCGCGCTCGTTTCGCCTCGTTCGGACCAACGACGACGACCAGTCCGAACAGCATGAAGAAGGCCATGATCATCCCGACCGTCGCCGACGACGCGAGGCCGCCGGCGGTGACCCGGACGATGTCGATGGTGGACCGAAGTGTGACGTCGCCACAGCGGGCCACGATCTCCTGTCGTCCGACGTCGAGGGTGATCGGGTCGAGCTCGGTCTCGAACGTTCCGTCACCGTCGGCGGTCGTCCGGCCCACGACGGTGTCGTCGATCCGCAGGACGACATCGCTGTCCGCCGGACAGCCGCTCCCGTCGGCGACGGCCTGACCTCCGGGCACGACCGACGGTCGGTCGAGGCGCAGGTCGACGGGTTGGTCCGCTTCCTCGTCGTCGCTCAGCACCACGCCGGGATCAGCCGGCGGCGGCACCGGCTCGATAGGTACCGTCGTGGTCGTGGTCGACGTGGCCGGCGCCGGCGCGGTTGTCGCCGGCGGTGGCGGTGGCGGGATCACGATGGGATTCAGGCGCGGTGGCGGCGGTGGCGGCGGCGGTGGCGGCGGTGGCGGTGGCGGTGGCGGTGGCGGTGGCGGTGGCGGGCACTCGGTGGCCGGGATGGCGACAGGCACGACTCCCGCAGCATCCGCGGTGCGGACCTGCAGGGTCGCGGGCAGCGGCGAGCCGCATGGGGCGTCGGCGGACAATGAGCCCGTGAACGCCACGGCGTTGGCTCCTGCCGCGTCAACCGCGAGGTCGGGATAGGAGGAGGCTGTCCGCGTCAGGGTCAGTCCCGATCCGGTGGGTGCCGTCAACGTCGAGGTCACGGCGTTCGCCGGTGCGGTGCCGGTGTTTCGAATCTGCTGGATCAGCCGGAAGGACTCACCGCGCTCCAGCAGTCCGTCGCCATCGCCCCCAGCCGCCGGCGAATCGTCGAGCGTCTGCGCGTCCGCGGTGAAGGCCGCAAGCGGCCGCTCGACGAACGCCTCCCCGTCCAACCCGTTGCGCTTGTCCGACCACACCGGGATCACCGCACCCTGCGTCGCGTCGATGCCGGTGTAGTCGCCGTAGTCATTGCCGAACTTGCAGCAGGAGAAGACGCTGTAGTCCGAGGCTGCGGTCGACACCCTGTGCAGCGGCCCGAGCGCATGAGCGCCTGCGCGCGGTGTCACGCTGCGCAGGTAGAACTGCGTCGTCCTGCGGGAGGGATCGTCGCGTGTCGAGTAGAAGTCCGCCCACGCCTGCCCGGTGGACTGGTCCACCGCCAGCCATGCGAACCAGTCGTCGGAGTTGGCCTGGCCGCCGCCCTCGCCGTCGGTCAGCAATCGAGTCGCGACTGTCGGCGACGGGTTCGCGCTGCCGGGCAGAGCACCGGCGGCGGAGGCGACGAAGTTGTCCCACGTCAGATGCGTGGTGGCCGGCGCGATCCCATCCCCGGTCGCACTCGAGGGATCGACCGCACAGCGCGTCGATCCGCTCCCGGCGCGCAGGTCGCTCCAGGTGACGTAGACGCGGCCGGCGTTGGGGCCACCGGAACGGTCGACGTCGACCTGCGGCGACGTTGATGCACGGCCACCCGGCTGAGCGATGATCGGGCACGCGAACGGGAGCGGCCGACCACCCGTGGCATCCAGCGTGGCGATCGTCTGCGGCGTACCCCAGCTCCCTGCGGCGGCGCAATTCACCGCCGGGCCGCACGTATCACCGCGGATCGCGTTCGCGGCCGAGTAGTCCCACCACACGACGTTGACCGTGCCGTCCGGCGAGACAGCGACATCCGCGTAGATATAGCTGCCGCTCGATGGCGTGACCGATTCCGGTGCGCTCCAGTTGTCGGCGTTGTCGCAGTTGGCAACAACCGGCCGGGTGTCGCATTGCGAGATGACGATGTTGATCGCGCCGGTGCTCGATGGCTCGTTCCAAACGACGTAGAGACGGCCGAAGTGCGGGCTGGCCGGCGAGTTGTCGATCGTCATCATCGGCTTGTCCTGCGTGCCGCCGGTGCGGACCTTCAGCCCGACCGTGTTCACGAACGAGGCGGTCGCGGGTGCGGAGCGCGCGACGATGATCCGGCTCGGGTTGCCCGCGCCGTTCTCCGAGCTGAGGCCGCCATACCAGACGTTGCCGAGCGCGTCGGCGGCCGACATCGGGTCGCAGCAGAGCGCCGCGGACTCCGGACCGGCCTTGGCCGGCGCGTCGATCGACGACGACAGCGGCGCCTTCGTGAACGAGGTGCCGCCGTCGTTCGTGATCCACGCGTTGTAGCCGCCCCCGCCATTGGCGCCGACGACGTAGCGCTGCCGGTTGCCGGGCACGACCGTCAGGAACGTCTCGGACTCGGTCACAGCGTCGTTGGTGGCGTTGACGTCGCGCATCAGCGTGGTCCAGTCGCCGGACTCTTCGTCTCCGGCGGCCTCGCGGACGGGCGCGTAGAAGATGACCTCGGCCGTGCCCCGCACGCGGCCCACCCGGCTCGCCTCGCGCCAAGTATGGCGAAGCGTGTACTCGCCCGCCGGGATGCCCTGGTCCGACAACTTGAAGCTCGCCGAATCCCCGGCGCGAGCATCGCTGAAGGCGAACCGCACGACGTGTCCGCTGCGCCGGGCTCGTGCCCGGACCCCGGAGGCGCGTCCGCTCGACGGCACGCGAGCGAACGCCAGGTCGCTGACGCCCGAGCGACCGACCCAGCGCGACGGCAGCGTCAGCTCCAGCGCGCCGTCGGCGACGTCGCGGTCCAGCGTGAAGGTGATCTCGAGATCCTGGCGCGCGGACGCCAGCAGCTCGCTGCGCGACAGCCGCAACTCGCCCGCCCGCAGGTCCAGGCGCGTGCGCGGGCGGTCCTTGACGGCGGACTCCTCGCGCGCCTGCTCGAGTGGCGTCGGATTGCCCGCCGCGCGCTCGCGGGCGGGGTCGTCGGGCAGGGCCGCCGCCGGCGCCGCACCGATCAGCGCGGCGAGCAACGCCACGATCAGAGTGGCCGGACGCAGCGAGCTCATGCACTTCAACATATCCACGATGCAACCGGCACAGCACACTTCCCGCGCCAACTCGTTCACCGCAGAGCGCCTCATGGACCAACGTTCGAGCACTCAAGCCCGGCGCGGCAGGTGTCGATACCTGTGGTCGCGGCCGGTTGCGCCCGACGGGGTGGCGCCGCTGCTCGGTCTGGCCACCGTCTCCCAGTGTCGTGGCACTGAGCCCCGGGCTTAGACCCCGAGCTTCTCGCGCACGATCCGCGTGACCTCCGAGCCGTCGGCGCGGCCCTTGGTCTCGCGCATGACGTGGCCGATGATCGC
>JBBJOU010000068.1:0-8945 GCA_037724305.1 Acidimicrobiales bacterium | reverse complement strand
GCGGGTCTCGTCGAGTCGCCCCGATGGAGTCAGGTCTCTGAGGTGAGCACGTCCAGGATCTCCTGGGCTCGCCAGCGGAGCTGACCCCGGGGGCCGCCCGGTACCTCGGTGAGCACCTGGAGCTCGGCGAGCTGGCGAAGGGCGTTGAGCGCGGCAGGTCGGCTGATGTCGAGTCGTCGTTCCACGGCCCGGGCGTTGAGCACCGGTTGCTCGAAGGCCAGGTCGACGAGCTGGTTGGCGGCACCGCGGGTGGCGGCTTGCACCTCGATCCTGTATCGCTCCCGGAGATCGGTGAGACGCTCGGCTCGGGCCACCGCGTCCACCGCCTGCGTTCGGACAGCATCGAGGAAGAGCCCGAGCCAGCGATCGAAGTCACCTTGTTCGCGAACGCCTTGGAGGGCGGCGTAGTACTGCTCCCGCCGCGACTCGAAGTACGGGGAGAGGTACAGCAAGGGCTCGGGCAGCCGGTCGCGCACAACCAGGAAGAAGACGACGAGGAGCCGGCCGAGTCGACCGTTGCCGTCGAGGAACGGGTGGATGGTCTCGAACTGGTAGTGGACGAGCGCCGCTTGCACGAGCGGTGGGACTTGGGGCTCCTCGTGGATGAAGTACTCAAGGTCGGTCAGGAGGTTCCCGAGCTCATCAGCCGGCGGCGGCACGAAGGTCGCGGTCTCGATCGTGGCACCGACCGGGCCGATCCAATTCTGGGTCGTGCGCAGCTCGCCGGGTTGTCGCTCCCGGCCGCGAACCCCGGCGAGGATGACAGCGTGCATCTCACGGATCAGCCGCGTGCTGACGGGCAGCGTGTGGAGCCGCTGGAGCCCGATCTCCATGGCGCGGACGTAGTTGACCACTTCCTCCACGTCCGGCCCGAGTGGTTGATCGCTCGCCTCAGCATCGAACACCTCCACCAGCGACGCCTGCGTGCCCTCGATGCGAGTCGACGCGACCGCCTCGCGGCGTAGGTACGGTCCAACCAGCAGCTGGGGGTGCGGCAGCAGGCGACCAGCGCCGGCGAGGCGGCCGAGCGCCGCTTCCGCATCGGCGACGCGAAGGAGGTTCTCCGGTGAGATCGGGACTGACCGCGGGATCGGGCGGGGGAAGTAGGCGATGTAGCCATGCGGGCCTGCAGTTCGACGCGCGAGGCCGAACTCCGTCCCGGCGTAGTGCGCAGCGTCCACCGGGAAAGCGTACCTCGACTGACAAGGAAACTCCTGTTTCCTTTAGAGTGAGCGGTCGTCCGGCAAGGTTCGGCAACGGTGGGCGGCTACGGCGTCCCGACCTCGTAGACCTGCGTGACCTCGTCGCCGTAGTGGTCGACCTGCTCCCTTCGTTCCGCCGACCGCATTTCACCGTTCACCTCGAGGCTGGCGACGACGGGGGCCTCCGCCGTCTGGTCGACGCGCTCGGACCGGCCGAAGCCAACCCGTACCATGGACGCCAGCGGCCAGGAAGGAGCTAGCGGTGGTCAGCGTCGACATCACCTGCGATCTCATGGACGAGGACGAGACCGGCTACGTGTGGACATTCCTGCGCGACGCTCGCAACGCCGCGCTGATCGAGCCGGCGCTATCGTCGTCGCCGGCGACCCGGACGCCCCCGCTGTCGTCGACATCGTCGACAAGTCGGCAGGCGCCATCGTGCCACCTTCGCGTGCTGCCCGGAGTGACCGAGGACTACGAGGCGCTCATCCGACGAGCGACCCCGTCCGCCTGAGGTCTGGCGCGACTTCGCCGGCGTCCCGACACGCCAAGTCCCTGCCCCGTTCGAAGTCCGCCCAGAAAGGTCGGGGAGATCGGAAAAGGCCCGTTCAGGCTCGGACGTTCCGGGTGGAGGCAATGGGACTCGAACCCTCGACTGCAGATCCCTGGAAGCCGGGCGGCGAGCCGCCTCCGAGAAGCCGTCCCTGCATCGCTAGACCGCCAATCCAGGGTGGGGGCCGGAGTCGATGTGACTCGGCGACGTGGCCGACCTCGGGCATGATGCAACCCGAGACGGAGCGAGTCGTGTCGATCCTCGAGCGGCCGGTGTACGGCGTCGCTGAGGCCGCTGGCCTCCTGGGCCTGCGTCCCGACCGAGCGCGCGCCTGGCTCGACGGCTACAAGCGCGGCAGCGTCCGTTACGCACCGGTGATCCGGGCCGAGCCGACCGGAGGGGACATCGTCACGTGGGGCGAGTTCGTCGAGCTCGGGTACCTGCGTGAGTATCGGCGCAAGGGGGTGCCCCTCCAACGTCTGCGACCGGTGATCGACGAGCTCCGCGAGGAGTTCGCGACGCCATATCCGCTGGCCACCGCCACGCCGTACATCTACGGCAAGGAGCTCGTCCTGGAGCTCCAGGAGAAGAACGACATCTCGAGGTCGATCGCCATCGTCATCTCTTCGGGCCAGACGATTGCACTTGCCGATGAGGCCATGCGGTTCTTCAAGAAGGTCGAGTTCGAACCACCCGAGCGAGGCGACGTGAGACGGCTCCGTCCGGCCGGCCCGGCGTCGCCCGTCGTGATCGACCCGCTGGTCCGATTCGGCCGACCTTCCGTGCAGGGCGTGGCAACCGATCGGCTGTGGGAGCTCTTCGACGCCGGCGAACCGGTAGACGAGATCGCCGGCGGCTACGACATGGCCGAGGAGGTCGTGCGGGCGGCCGTAGCCTACGAAGAGCAGCAGCACTCGGTCCTCGCCGGGTGTGCTCGCCTAGCGCTCGCTGACGGACGGCACTCCGAAGCGTCGGTCGAATACGTCCCACTCCTCGACGGCCGTCATGTGTGACTGCCGGCTGAATGTCACGGTGAAGCGGTCGAGGAAGCCTCGCTGACCCATCAGCATCGGCCACGTCGGGCGCCAGTTGCTCACGAATCCAACCTCCGCCTGCCACTCGATGTAGACATCGTCGTCGCCATCGGGGTGTAGCAAACGAAGCGACACGTCGAGGAACTCGACTTCGATGTTGTCGCCGCCGATCCCGAGGACCAGCTGACGGTGGGATCTCGTCGGGTCATACCCGGCGTCCTGTGCGACCCAGCGCGCCGCCAAGATGTGCTCGGACCCCGAGTCCACCAAGGCCAGTGCCGGCGTCGCCACGTCGACGCCGACGACTGCGACAGGAACGATCGGACGGAGTGTGATCGAGTCCAACCTTGGGCCGTCCTCCTGGTAGCGGTACAGCCATGGGAGGTCCGGCGGCGCCACGCCGCTGCGCTAACCGAGGCCGACGAGTTCGGGTTCCGTCGGGTCAGGCGCCCGCACGACAGCGACGTTTCGAAGTCCACGTCGGCGTACCTCGGCAGAGAGCTCGTACGGCGAGTCCGCAACCGCACGCGGCTCGTTGGTGGTCCGATCGACGGCCACCCACTTACCGGCGCACTGGCTCAGCGTCGTCGCGAGTCCGAAGCGTGCGTCACCCATGGGGGCAGGCCTGCCGCGCTTCCACGAGCGCCATCGTCGCATGGCCATCACTCGCATGCCTAGATCGTATCAAGATACGGTCTTGCCTCCGAGGGATGGGGAGGTGTGGCGATGCCCCGGCGACCAGCAGCCAAGCTGCGGGACCGACAGCTCCTGCTTCGACTCACCTCGGGGGAGCTCGACCTCCTGGAGTCGATCGCGCACCTCGACCGGAAGAAGCCCAACGGCTACGCCTATGACGTGTTGGTGACCCACCTCGAGGGCCTGCGCTCCAACCCGCGGGTCCAAGCCGACATGGAGAACCGAGCCGCGTACGGTGCCGACCGGGCTTCGTCGACGCCGATTCGTCGATCGAGCGACGAGCGTCCCGCCGGGGATCTGGCCGCCCCCTCTTCACCGAACGACGCCACCGCGTAAGGGCGGCGGCTCTCGGACGAGGCATGCCCACACCGCAGTCGCCCGATCCGGCGCCAGTTCACCGGGGACCGCTCGACGACCCTGGTGGGCACCGCCGCCGGTTCTCCTGTGGCGGGTGTGGAGCCGCGACCACGAGACGCACCCGGCGATCGGGGACGGGCACATGACCCTGCGGCTGCGCCGGCACCTCCTGGGTGAAGTGGCGACCGTCGACGGTGGCCGCGACCCGGGCGGCGCCACGGGCTGGGCTGGCACGCAGTGATGGCCGTGGTGAGCGCAGCGGCGACGCCGATCGGCGCCCATCGTCGCCGCCGCCGGGTACGGGTCCTGTGCATCGATGAGAAGAGCCCGCGCAAGGGCCGGGGCGGGTTCTCCACGGTCCTCACCGACGGTGACACCGGGACCGTCATCGCCGTTCTCCCGGGCCGCTCTGAAGCGAACGTAGCCGAGTGCTGGCCTCCCGCCCCACGACCTGGCCCTGTTCAGGCCCGCGACACGTTGCTGACCCGCGGCTGGCGATTGCCTATGCACATGAGGCGCGGACGTGAAATCTTCCTCGGGTGCCGAGCTACCCGAGGCCGAGTCCTCGGTCAGGGTCGGCGCTGCTCTGCTGGAGGGCGTCGAAGCGGCGTTTGATCTGGTCGATCTTCGCCTGCTGGGCGGATGCCGCTGCCGCTTCCAGCGCTGTCGCCTCGGGTTCCAGTTGGGCGGCTCGACGGACGGGGGACGGGCGGGTGGCCAGGGCGGGGCGTTGGGGGTGGGTGTCGGTGGCGGGGGTGTCGGTGTCGAGGATCCAGCGTTGGCGGCGTTCGGTTGACCACTCGCGGGTGAGGTCGTCGGTGGCCTGGTCGAGGCTGTCGGCGACGACGTGGACGTGGGTGGACTCCTTGGCTCGGCTCATGGCGACGTAGGTGAGCTCGCGGCCGCCGCCGTCGGCCAGGACGTGGGCGCGGTCGACGGTGGCGCCTTGCATGCGGTGGACGGTGAGGGCGTAGGCGTGGTCCAGGTGGTCGGCGTCGATCTCGACGTCGTGGAGGGTCGCCTGACGACCGTCGTCGAAGCGGACGGTGAGGCCGTCGCCGGTGACATGGGTGACGGTGGCGCGTTCGCTGGTGACGTGGCTGGCTCGCGTGCCCGGCGCCAGGGTCACGACCCGGTCGCCGGCGGCGTAGGCCCGGCCGCCGGGCGCCGGGCACTCGGGGCCGCTGACGGTGCCGTCGTCGACACGGGCTTGGCGGGCGGCGCGGTTGAGGGCGGCGACGTCGGATCGGCGCCAGGCCAGCAGGACGGACGCCTTGGCTTCGGTGACATCGGCGTGCCAGGCCGCGACGGCGGCGGTGATGGCGTCGTGACGGGTCGGGCGGGGCTGGATGCGGTTGTTGGTCCGATACCACTCGACGGCCGCTTCGACGTCGCCGCCTCGGAGCTCATCGAGGGCTTGGCGCTCGGCGTGGTCGTGCTGGCGGACGTTCTCGGCGATGACGTGGACGGCGTCAGGGTTCCGGTGCAGGAGTGCTTCGAGGCCGCCGCCGGGTCCGATGGCGCCGAGCTGGCAATGGTCGCCGACGAGCACCGCCTTGGCGCCGGCCCGCTTGACGGCGTCCAGCAGGGCGAGCAGCGAGCGGTCGTCGGCCATACCCGCCTCGTCGATGACCAGCACGGTCCCGCGATCAAGCACCAGGGTGCCCCGCTCCAAGCGTGCGGTGAGTGACGCGACGGTCCGGCTGTCGATGCCCGTCTCGTCGCCCAGGGTGCGTGCCGCCTGGCCGCTGATGGCGGCGCCGAGCACCCGGTAGCCGGCCCGGCGGTAGGCGGTGTGGACGACGTCGAGGGCGGTGGTCTTGCCCGAGCCGGCGACACCGATGAGCAGGTCGAGGGCCCGACCCGACGTGCAGGCCGCCATCACCGCCTGGCGTTGGCCGGCGGTGAGCTCGAACCCCGATGTCTGGGCGTGCGCGGCGATCACCTGCGCCACCTCCGGCGCGTCGATCGTCGGTCCTCGCCGTTGGGTCAATCGGGCGGCGATGGCGCCGACGGCGTGTTCGGTGGCCAGTGCGGAGGCCACCGCCCAGGCCCGGCCTCGGGCGCCGGGCTGGCCGACGAGGCGGATGGCGTCGTGGTGGGCGGTGACGGCGGCGACCACCCGGTGCAGTTCGCTGTGCACACAGCCGTAGAGGAGAGGCGCGGCGGCACGGACGACGTCGGGGTGGGTGAAGGCCTTGCGCTCGGCCAGGGGGCCGTCCGGGGCCAGCAGGTGGTCGACGACGGCGGCGCGTTCGGCGGCGGTGAGCACCCGCACCGGTCGGTGATGCCGATCCTGCTCGCCCTCGAAGTGGCGGAGCAGCTCAGTGGGATCGATGCCGGCGTCGGCCAGTTCCCGTCGCCACGCCTGCCACAGGTCGGTGTCGGGTGCCTGGTGCTCGGCCTTCGGGGCTCGGGTGGTCCGAGCGGCGATGGCCCGGCCCCGGTAGGAGTCGAAGCCCTCCGACGCCATGGCCGCGTCGATCTGGCTCGAGCGCTTCGAGAACAGCTCGAGGGCGTCGTCGGGCAGGCCGACCAGGCGCCAGTGGCCGAGCTTGCCCGACGGCCCGGGGTCGGCCTCGATGGCGTAGCCGAGCGCCACCGCTCGTGCCGCGGCGGCGTGGCGGCCCACCATGGTGGCGGCGTGCACGAGGTCGCGGAGCCCGCCGGTGTCGAGGGCCTTCCACCCCCCTCGGGCGTCGAGCATCTCGGTCACGTTGGCGATGAGCACGTGGTCGTGTGGTTCGGGGTCGCCGGCCCGGGACGTGACGTGACGGGTCCGGGCCCACAGCAGGCCGGCCGTCGACGAGCGGGACTGGACCCGCCCCCGCCGGCCGCCCTGGCGGCGGAACCACTCGTCGAGGAAGCCCATGGTGGCGTCGGTCTCGGCGTCGAGGATCGAGTGCATGTCGTCGACCGCCCCCATGACCCCGAGCACGGCGACCGACTTGTGGGCCGACACCACCAGCTCCACGCCCGGCCTCCGGGTGCGCACCAGCCGCTCGCCGAGGTGGGGGTCGGTGGCGCCGCCCGGTCCGAAGATGGCGTCGTAGCCGTCGTCGTCGATGGGGCCGTGCAGGCCGAGGCGGGCGGCGAGACTGCCGCCCCACACCAGCGCGGTCTCCCCGTGGCTGGCGTAGTAGCGGCGGGCGGCGCCGGGGTGGTCGTCGGCACCGCCGAGCACGGTGGCGCGGTGGTACTCGACCGAGTCGACACCCATCATCCGGAACCACGCCACCGCGACCTCCGCCACGACCAACCCCGGAGGGGGTTGCAATCGTGTTCGTCTTCGGTTGGGGTTGTCGCGCTTGGTGGGGTGGGGGTCGAGGACTTCGTGGTGTCCGGCTGGTCAGGGGTCATGGCTGGTCCGCTCCGGTCAGGGTGGGGCTGGGCGGGTTGCCTTGCGTCGGCGGCGGTCATGGCGGGCGGGGGGGCGCCGTCGGTGCTGCGATGAACGGCGATGTCGGCTCGGAATCGGATTTCTTGGCCAACGGTGCAAAAGCGGGGGTGGTCCGCCTCCATTAGTTGGGGACCAGATCGACGACCCCGGAGGCCCACCATGACCACGACCACCCCGCAGACCGAGCAGCGCGACCAGCTCCCCCGACTCCTCGACATCGCCACGCTGGCCGACCGCCTCAGCGTCGACGTCCGCCACATCCGCCGCCTCGTCGCCGAGCGGCGCATCCCGTTCATCAAGTGGGGCCACCTGCTCCGCTTCGACCCCGCTGAGATCGCCTCCTGGATCGACGCCAACCGCCGCCACCCGGGCCGGCCGATGCTGCCGTGACCCGGTGTCGTCGGCGCGCTCTACGATCGACCCACGCCCCTTCGGCGCTCGCCGTTCACTCGGCCCCGATGTTCTCGCCGCATCCGGAGGTTGACCCATGACCCGACGTCGAGCGGGCACCGTTCGCAAGCTTCCCTCGGGACGGTGGCAGGCCCGCTACTGGGACCCGGCCGACAACCGGCTGTGCGCTCCGAGCACCTTCGCCACCAAGGGCGACGCCCAACGCTGGCTGGCGGCCACCGAGACCGACCTCGGGCGGGGCGACTGGCACGACCCGCGCCTCGGTGACGTGCCCTACGACGAGTGGGCGAGGCGGTGGCTGGCCATCAAGGAACCCCGCCTGGCCCCCTCCACCGTGGCCCTCTACCGCTGGCTTCTGCGCTGCCACATCGGACCCCGCTTCGCGACGGTGGCCGTTGGCCGGATCACCGCCGTCGAGATCCAGTCATGGCTGGCCGGCCTGCACGCCACCCACCTGAGCCCCAACACCGTCGCCAAGGCCTACCGGGTCCTGAAGGGCACCCTCGACGGGGCCGTCGACGCCGGGCTCATCCCCCGCTCGCCGTGCACCATCAGGGGGGCCGGCACCGAACGCCACGACGAGATGCGTATCGCCACCCCCGAGCAGGTGGCCGCCATCGCCGCCGCCGTCGGCCCCCGGTGGGAGGCGCTGGTGTTCACCGCCGCCTACTCGGGGCTGCGCTGGGGCGAACTGGCCGGGCTGCGCCGCCGCGACCTCGGCCCCGGCGCCCAGACCCTCAACGTCGTCCGCAAACTCGGCGAGGTCAACGGCCTGCTCAGCTACAGCGCCCCCAAGACCGCCGCCGGGCGACGAACCGTCGGCATCCCCACCTTCGTCGCCCGGTCGTTGCTGGTGCACGTCGAGCTCTACGCCGAGGCGGGCGACGACGGCCTGGTGTTCCCCGGCATCGAAGGCGGCCCCATGCGCCGAGCGAACTTCCGGCGCCGGGTGTGGGAACCGGCGACGGCGGCCGTCGGGGTCAGCGGGTTGCGTTTCCACGACCTGCGCCACACGGCCGCCACCCTGGCCGCCGCCTCCGGCACCAGCCTCAAGGCGCTCATGGCCCGCATCGGCCACGCGTCGGTGGCCGCCGCTATGCGCTACCAGCACGTCATCGACGGCCAGGACGCCGAGATCGTCGGCTTCCTCGAACGCTTCGGTGACGACCCGTCAGTGGCCGCCAACGCCGTCGGTGACCGCCCCATGACCGCTCCAATTGGGCACGTAGTGGGCACGCCGACCGATCCGGCGGAGCGGCCAGCCGGCCAGCAAGCCCCTGACCAGGGCTTTT
>JBBJOU010000067.1:0-9003 GCA_037724305.1 Acidimicrobiales bacterium | reverse complement strand
CCGCCACCTCGCCGCCGCCCGCACCCGCACCCCCACCGGCCCCCGGCCCCGCGCCGCCGCCACCGAGCGACGACGACGACGACGACGACGATGACGGCGACTGAGCCTGCGACGACGGCGTCGCTCCCCGTCACCCCGCCACCGGCGGCGGTCGCCACGCGCCGTGCCCGTGCCCCCCGTCCGCCCGGCGGCCGCCGCTACGGGACCGGCCTCTACCGGGCTCGCCTACGCATCCTCGGCTGGTTCGTCGGCCTCCTGGCCGGGACCATCGTCGTCGGGCTCCTGCTGCAACGCACCGTGCTGCTCAACCGCATCGGCGACGGGATCGAGGCGTCGTTGACCCAGGAGCAACGGGAACTGCAACGCCTCAACAGCGGCGACGATCCCGAGACCGGCCTCCCGTTCGCCAGCGTCGACCGTCTCTTCGAGATCGCCCTGAGCCGCAACGTCCCGCTCGACGGCGAGGCGCTCTACACCTTCGTCCAGGGCGAGCCCTTCGCCTCGCTTCCGGCCTCCGACCCGGGTGGGCTGTTCGCCAACGACGCCTTCCTGGACCAGGTGCGCGACACCTCGGTACCGGTCCACGGGTCGGTGCGATCGCGCGAGGGCCCCGTCGAGTTCCTCGCCGTACCCGTCGTCCCCAACGGGGCTTCCTCGGGCAGCCCGCCCTTCGGCGTGTTCGTGTCCGCCGTCTACACCGGCGAGGAGCGGGCCGAGGTCGAACGCACCGTGCAACTGGCGGCCCTGGTCGCCCTGTCGTCGCTGCTGGTCGCCTCGGCGGTGGCGTGGGTCATCGCCGGCCGCGTGTTGCGACCCGTGCGGGCGGTCACCGACGCCGCCCGTTCGATCACCGAGACCGACATGCGCCGCCGCATCCTGTCGGTGGCCAGGACGAGGTGGGCGAGCTGGCCACGACGTTCAACCAGATGCTCGACCGGATCGAGACGGCGTTCACCACCCAGCGCCAGTTCGTCGACGACGCCGGCCACGAGCTGCGCACCCCCATCACCGTCGTCCAGGGCCATCTGGACCTCCTCGGCGACGACCCCGAGGAGCGTCGGGAGACCATCGAGGTCGTCCAGGACGAGCTCGACCGGATGGCCCGCATCGTCAACGACATGCTGTTGCTGGCCAAGGCCGAGCAACCCGACTTCCTGCGCCCCGGCCCGGTGGACCTGGGCGAGCTCGTCGAGGACGTGCGCGCCCGTGCCGTCGCCCTCGACGATCGCCCGTGGAACGCGGTGGTGCCTCCGGGCCCGGTCGAGATCGTCGCCGACCGGGGCCGGTTGCTCCAGGCCCTGGTGAACCTGGTCGCCAACGCCGCCCGCCACACCCCCTCGGGCACGCCGGTCACCATCGGCGCTGCCGTCGACCAGGCCGGTGAGGTGGTGCTGTGGGTGCGCGACGAGGGCCCCGGGATCGCCCCGGCCGACCATGGCCGTATCTTCGAACGCTTCGCCCGGGCCGGCACCGGTCCCCGCCCCGCGGGGGGCGCGGGCCTCGGGCTGGCCATCGTCAGTGCCATCGCCGAAGCCCACGGCGGCCGGGTCGCCCTGGCCAGCGTGCCCGGGGGTGGCGCCACCTTCTCCCTCCACCTGCCGTCCACCGCCAGCGGCGATGGCGACCGGCGACCGGCGGAAGCCCGGTGAGCAACCGCATCCTGATCGTCGAGGACGAGCCTCGGATCGTCAGTTTCCTGGAGAAGGGGCTCAGGGCCAACGGGTTCACCACGACGACGTGCGGCGACGGGCAGCTCGCCGTCGCCGCCGCCCGCGACGACGCCTTCGACCTGGTGATCCTCGACCTGGGCCTCCCCGGCAAGAACGGCTTCGAGGTACTGGAGGCCATCCGCCAGCGGGGCGAGTCGCTGCCGGTGATCATCCTCACGGCGCGCGACGGCGTCGACGCCACGGTCGCCGGCTTCGCCGTCGGCGCCGACGACTACGTCACCAAGCCGTTCCGCTTCGAGGAGCTGCTGGCCCGTATCCGGGCCCGCCTGCGGGCGACACCGGCCGGGGAGTCGCTGTCGCTCTCGGTCGCCGGCGTCCACCTCGACCTCCGCACCCGCCGAGCCACGGTCGGCGGCCGTGCGATCGACCTCTCGGCCCGGGAGTTCTCCCTGCTCGAGTCGTTCCTCCGCCACCCAGGCCAGGTGCTGTCGCGCGAGCAACTGCTCGACCGGGTGTGGGGCTACGACTTCGACCCCGGGTCGAATGTGGTCGAGGTCTATGTGGGGTACCTGCGCAAGAAGCTCGGCGGCGGCATCATCGAGACCGTTCGCGGCATGGGCTACCGCTTCCTGGCCTGACAGGTGGCGGTCGGGCGGCGCCGGGAGTAAGAGTGGGCGCCCGCCCGTCGACCCAGGGACCACCATGCTCCTCGTCCGCCGCATCGCCCGGCCCATGCTCGCCAGCGTCTTCATCAGCGGAGGGATCGACTCCCTGCGCGATCCGGAGCTCGGCGCCGAGGCGGCCGGCGACGTCGCCACCGACGTCGCCGACGCCGCGCCCCCCTCCGCATCCCTCCCGACCGACCCGGTGGCGCTCGTGCGCGTCGACGCCGGCGTCAAGATCGTCGGCGGCCTGCTCCTTGCCGGCGGTGGCCGTTTCGCCCGCCTGGGCGCCGTCGCCCTCGCCGCCAGCCTCGTGCCCACCACCCTCGGCGCCCATCGGTTCTGGGAGGTCGACGGCGCCGAGGAGCGCTTGCAGCAGCAGCTCCACTTCACCAAGAACCTCAGCCTGCTCGGTGGCCTCCTGCTCGCCGCCGTCGACACCGGCGGCCGGCCGTCGGTCGGCTGGCGGGCCCGTCGCGCTGCCGGCGGGGTGCGCGAGCGCGCCACCGCCATCCTGCCCAGCCACCACTGACCGCCCCCGCCCGGACGTCCGTCGGGGGCGCACCGCGGCTTGACACCGCGCTGCTCGCCGTCGGCGTCGTCGCCATCTCCCTGTCGGGCCCGTTGGTGCGCGAGGCCGCGGCCGGTGCCCTGGCCATCGCCTGTTGGCGCAACCTGTTCGCGGCCGGCGTGTTGCTGCCCGTCGTCGGTGGTCGGCGAGCGCTGCGGGTCGAGGTGGGACAGACGACGATCCGCGAGCGTCGGCTGGTGGTGGCCTCGGGCGCTCTGCTCGCCGCCCACTTCGCCACGTGGGTGCCGAGCCTGTCGTTCACGACGGTGGCGTCGTCGACGGCGCTCGTGTGCACGCAACCGGTGTGGGCCGCCCTCATCGGGCGGTGGCGGGGGGAACCGGCGGGGCGCCGGACCGGTGCCGGGATCGCCCTCGCCCTGGTGGGCGTGCTGCTCCTCACCGGTGTCGACCTGTCGGTGTCGGGACGAGCCCTGTACGGCGATCTCCTGGCCCTCGTGGGCGGGGTGCTCGCCGCCGCCTACACCTCGGTCGGGGCCGAGGTGCGCCGCACCGTGTCCACGACCGTCTACACCGCCGGCAGCTACACCGTCGCCGCCGTGCTCCTCGCCGCCGCCGCCGCCGCCGGTGGCCAGGCGCTCGGCGGCTACGACGCCCGCACCTGGTGGGTGCTGATCGCCCTCACCGTCGGCCCGCAGTTCCTCGGCCACTCGCTCTTCAACCGGGTGGTGGCGGTGCTCGGCGCGACCGTCGTGTCGGTGGTGATCCTCCTCGAAGCCGTGGGCTCGCCCCTCATCGCCTGGTGGTGGCAGGGCGAGACCCCGCCCGTGGCGGCGGTCCCGGCGGCCGCCCTGCTGCTCGGCGGCGTCGCCCTCGTCGTCACCGATCCCCGGCGGCGACTCGCTCCTGAGCTCGCCGAGCCGCCCCCGGCCACCTGAGGGCGAAGCCGCCGCAAAGTGACGGATGGGCGACGATGGGGCGTTGCGACCGGTGGCGGTGGGTCGAAATCCCTAGTGCGGCCCGCTGATTGACCAGCCCGGAAGGGGTCCCGGCGGACCCTCTTCACTTTGGTCCTCAGGGCGCTCGGCTCGGCCGCCGACGGTGCAGGTGATGACCGAGACCCCAGCCCCCACCCTCCCCGACATCGTCGCGGACCCGCCCCGGCCCGTGCGTCGGCTCTTCGCCGTCCTCGTCGTTCTGGCCCTCGCCGCCGCCGGCGCGTTGGTGGGCATCGGGGCGTCGCCGGCGGCGGCGGCCTCGGCCGAGGAGTCGGAGCTCTACGCCCTGACCAACCAGGCCCGGGCGGCACGTGGGCTCGGTCCGCTCGCCTACGACGGCGCCGCCTCCAACGTGGCCCGCACCTGGGCCCAGGAGCTGGCCCGCTCCGGGTCGCTGCGCCACAACCCCAACCTGGTGGCGCAGGTCGACAGCCAGGTCACGAACCAGTGGACCCGGGTGGGCGAGAACGTCGGCTACGCCCAGTCGATCCCGGCCGTCCAGAGCCTCTACATGGCCTCCGCGCCGCACGCCGCCAACATCCTCGGCCAGTACAACCGGGTCGGGGTCGGGACCGCCCGCGACGGTGCCGGCCGGGTCTGGACCACGCTCGTCTTCATCCTCGGGCCGGCCCTGGCGCCGCCCCCGCCCACCGTGGACCCAGCCGTCTTCCGCCCCTTCGCCAACGCGCCCAGCCTGGTCGACCAGCAGTACCGCGACCTGCTCGGCCGACCCGCCGACCCTTCGGGACTGAGCATATGGTCGGGTCAGCTCCTCAGCGGTCAGCAGACCCCGGCTTCGTTGGTGACCGCCCTGCTCACCTCAGGCGAGTCCAACGCCCTGGTGGCCCCGGTGGCTCGCCTCTACGAAGCCTACTTCCTGCGCCTCCCCGACCCCGGCGGCCTCGACTACTGGGTCAGCTACATGCGCCGGGGAGCGTCGCTCGCCCAGGTCTCGGCTGCCTTCGCCGGATCACCGGAGTTCGTCGCCCGCTACGGCGCCCTGTCACCGTCCGGCTTCGTCGACCTGGTGTACCGCAACGTCCTCGGCCGGGCCCCTGATCTCGGCGGTCTCACCTACTGGGTGGGCCAGCTCGTCAACGGGTTCCGCGACCGCGGTTCGGTGATGCTGGGCTTCAGCGAGTCGGTCGAACGCGTCCAGGCCACCTGGGCCCGCACCACGGTGACGCTCACCTACCTCGGCATGCTGAACCGCACCCCCGACGCCGGCGGCCTCGCCTACTGGGCGGGCCAGCTCGCCGCCGGTCGGCCCCTGCAGCCCCTCGTCGCCGGCATCTGGGCGAGCCCCGAGTACCAGTCCCGCCGCTTCTGAGCGGGCGGCGGGTCGCACCCGCACCACCGGAGTCCCGTCCAGAACCGCCCCGGCCGTCGGCCGGGGCGGTTCCTCGTCCCTCTTCCGGCAGCGCCGGAGCCCGAGTCCGCTACCGTCGCCCGCCGTGGCCGGGGTCGTGACGTGGATCCCCGTCGGCCCGGCTGCCCGCACCACGCTGGGCGGGTTCGGCGCCGACGAGCTGGTGGACTGGCTCGAGAGCGCCACCTCCACCGGCTTCGATATCGGCGATCGGTGGCCGGCGGTCGTCACCGCCCTCGTCGAGGCCGACCCGGCGCTGGGCGCGCTCGTCACCGGTGGCGACGCGCTCGGGCCCGACCTCGGCTCGGGCCCTGCCCGCCTCCTCGCTCCGGGGGAGGTCGCCGCGCTGGCTGCGGTGGCGTGCTCGCTCCCGGAGGCGGAGATCGTCGGCGCGGTAGGCGACCCGACGATCGCGGCCGACCTCGCCATCGTGCGCCGCGGCCTGCGCATCGCCGCCGACGGTGGCAAGGCGCTGCTCATCGTGCATGGGTGACCGGCTCCGCCGGCTGGATGTCCTCGGCGACGATCAGCTCGATGGGGGACGGACGGCGGCGAGGGCGATGAAGGGGTCGAGGGCGCTGGGGTCGGCGAGCGAGTCGCGGCTGGCGGCCACCTCGGCGGGGATGCCGCTGAGGATGCGCTTCACCGGGACCTCGAGCAACTTGCCCGACAGGGTGCGGGGGACGGCGGCGACGGCGACGATGCGGTCGGGCACGTGGCGGGGAGAGAGCTCGGCCCGCAGCCTCGCCCCGATGCGCCGGCGGAGGTCGTCGTCGAGGGGGCAGCCAGCGACGAGCACCACGAAGAGCAGGAGCTCACCTTCGCCGCCGAGGTCGTCGGCCGGCGGGTCGAGGTGCACCACCAGGCTGTCGAGCACCTCGTCGAACGTGTCGACCGCGGCGTAGAAGTCGGCCGTCCCGAGGCGCACCCCACCGCGGTTGAGCGTGGCGTCGGAACGTCCGCTGATCACGCACGCCCCGTCGGTGCTGAACGTGACCCAGTCGCCGTGGTGCCACACGCCGGGGTAGGTCTCGAAGTAGGCGGCGCGGTAGCGGCGACCGCCCTCGTCGTCCCAGAACCCGACCGGCATCGACGGCAGCGGCGCGGTGATGACGAGCTCTCCCTGCTGGTCGACGACGGGCCGTCCCGCCGGGTCGTAGGCCTCGATCGCGGCGCCCAGGCACCGGGCGCTGATCTCGCCGGCACGGACCGGGAGCAGGGGCGCCATGCCGACGAAGGCGGTGCACACGTCGGTACCACCCGACATCGACTGCACCTGGACGTCAGGGCCGACGGCGGCCTGTGCCCAGCGGAACCCGTCGGCCGACAACGGGCCACCGGTCGAACCGAGGGCTCGCAGCGAGGAGGTGCCGACCTCGTCGTGCGGACGCAGCCCGGCGGCGCGGCAGGCCTGAAGGTAGGCGGCGCCGGCCCCGAACACGGTGGTGCCGGTGGTGGCCACCAGGCGCCACAGCGCGCCGAGGTCGGGCCACCCGGGGTCACCGTCGAAGCAGACCACTGCGCTCCCGGTGGCGAGCCCCGACACGAGGTAGTTCCACATCATCCACCCGGTGGTGGTGAACCAGAAGAAGCGGTCGTCGGGGCCGAGATCGTGGTGCAGGGCCAGCACCTTGAGATGCTCGAGGGTGATGCCACCGTGGCCGTGCACGATCGCCTTGGGCAGCCCGGTCGTACCCGACGAGTAGAGGATGTAGAGCGGGTGGTCGAAGGGGACCGCGTCGAAGGTGAGGGGGCCGGCCTCAATCAACAACTCGTCCCATGCCACCGCGCCGGGCACCCGATCGCGGGCCGCGGCGGGGTCGAGGTAGGCGACCAGCACGGTGGCCCGCAGCGTGGGGAGGGCGGCCCGAATGGCGGCCACGTCGGCCACCTTGTCGACGACCCGGGCGCCGTAGCGGTAGCCGTCGACGGTCACGAGCACCGTGGGACCGACCTGGGCCAGGCGGTCGATCACGGCGCGGGTGCCGAACTCGGGCGCGCACGAGGTGAAGACGGCGCCGAGGCTGGCGGCGGCGAGGAGGGTGACGGCGGCCTCGGCGATGTTCGGCAGGTACGCCGCCACCCGGTCGCCGCGAACCACGCCGAGTCGGGTGAGGCCGGCGCGGCAGCGGGCGACCAGGTCGCGCAGCTCGACCATGGTCAGGTCGGTATCGGCGCGGGTCTGCGACCGGGACAGCAGCGCGGGGGCCGACGGGTCTGACGGCTCGGGGCCGAGGCAGTGCTCGGCCCAGTTGAGGGTGCCACCGGGGCACCACCGGGCCCCGGGCATGGACGGATCGGCCAGGAACCGTGCCGGCCGGTCGTGCCACCGGACGCCGAGCTGGTCGGCCACGGTCCGCCAGAACCCGTCGAGGTCGTCGACCGACCATCGCCACAGGTCGTGGTAGCCGTCGAGGCGGATGCCGGTGCCCGCCTCGACCGCCCGGAGGAACGCACCCATGCGGGTGGTGGCCACGGCGTCGTCCGCCGGCGTCCAGAGCACCTCCCCTCGCACGAGGTCGATGCTCCCACAGACCGATGGTTGTGCGTACGATGACCCGGGTAGCCCAGCCGAGTTCGCTTGCCACTGGAGGGCCGCCGTGGAACACGCAGATGTGCGCAACGTCGAGCTCGTGCTGCCCGCCGACCTCGGGTACATACGCCTGGCCCGCCTGGTGGCCAGTGGCGTGGCCTCCGGCGCCGGGCTCGACGTCGATGACGTCGCCGACTTCCGGATCGCCGTCGACGAGTTGTGCGCCACCCTCATGGAGACCACCGACAGCGACGTCGTGCTGGTGTTCTCGGTGGCGCCCGACGGGCTGCGGGTCAGCGGGTCGACCACCAGCACCGAGACCCGGCCTCCCGACCCCGACCGCATGGCCCTCGCCCAGCAGATCCTCGATGTGGTCGCCGACGAGTACGAGTACACGACCGACGATGGTCGCCCTCTGTTCCGCCTGCGCAAGCGCATCACGTCGCCTCTCCGCCACCGTGCCTGAACGCCGCGAGGTGCTCGAACGCTTCGAGGCCTACCGTCGCACCGGCGACCGCTCGCTGCGCAACGCCCTCATCGAGGAGCACCGCTGGGTCGCCGTCCACTGCGCCCGGCGCTTCGCCAACCGGGGCGAGCCCATGCACGACCTGTTGCAGGTGGCGCAGCTCGGCGTCCTGAAGGCGGTGGAGCGCTACGACCCCACCTTCAACGTGACGTTCTCCACCTTCGCCGTCCCGACCGTCACCGGGGAGCTGCGCCGCCACTTCCGCGACGCCACCTGGCCGGTCCACGTCCCTCGCCGGGTGAAGGAGCTCCACCTCGCCCTCGGCGCCGCCATGGAGAGCCTCCATCACGACCTCGGGCGGCCACCGCGGGTCGAGGAGGTGGCGGAACGCATGGGGACCTCGGTCGAGGAGGTGCTCGAGGGCATGGAAGCCAACGCCGCCTACCGCTCCGGCTCGCTGTCGACCCCCAGCGACCGCGACGGCGACGACACCCCCATGGTCGACCGCCTCCTGGGTGACGACGACCCCGGCCACGAGCTGGCCGACGACCGCGTGACCGTCGCCCGGCTCCTAGCCGAGCTCCCCGAGCGCGAACAACGGATCCTCTACCTGCGCTACTTCGAGGATCGGACGCAGTCGGAGATCGCCAAGGTGGTCGGACTCTCGCAGGTCCACGTGTCGCGCGTGCTGCGGGCCACCCTCGACGGTCTCGCCGACCAGGTGAACGCCGGCACCGAGTCCGCTGACTGACGGCTGACCGCCGAGCGTGCGAGGC
>JBBJOU010000066.1:0-9018 GCA_037724305.1 Acidimicrobiales bacterium | reverse complement strand
GACGCCGCCAAGCGCATCGGCATCACCCCGCGGACCCTCTACCGCTTCATCGACCAGGGCGACATCGCCGCCTACCGGTTCGGCCGGGTCATCCGGCTCAAGCAGGACGAGGTCGACTCCTTCATCGAGGGGTCGCGCATCGCGCCCGGCACCCTCGAGCATCTCTATCCCGAACCCGCTGGTCACGACGAGCGCTCCTAGCGGCACCCGCCCGCTCGGGCGCCTCCGCTGAAAGCTGCCCGCCATGGCGCCGGCGCAGCCGCGAACGGCGCACATCAGGCGGTGCTGACCTCGGCGATCGCACCCACCGGTACGTAGACGGTGGCGGCGGGGGCGCCGTCGGTGCGCAGCACCACCACGTCACGGCCCACCGCCCGCAACGTGCCGGCCACCCCGTCGTCGCCGCTGCGGGGCACCAGCAGGAGACGGGGACGCTCGGGGACGAGCGTGGCGAGGGCGCCGGCCAGATCGAGCTCGACGGTCACCACCCGGTCGCCGGCGCTGGCATCGGCGCCGCCCTCGGGGCGCAGGGCGCCGATGGCGGTGACGGCGAGCAGCACGTCGCGGCCCACGGGCGTGCGCAGGGCGACGAAGTCCGACCCGACGGCGACGACGACGCCGCGGTGGCGCCGGCCGCCGACGCCGGCCGCCACCACCGGCGAACCGCGCTCGGCGAGGTCGATGAGCACCCCGGCGAAGCTGGCCTCCTCGCCCGCCACCTGGCGCAGCCATCGTTCCCGGCTGCGGGCCGCCGCCGCCTCGTCGACGCGCGCCTCGGCCGCCCACGCCGCCAAGCGTCCCAGCAGGTTCGCCCCGCCGAGGCCGAGGTCCGGCCCGTGCCCGCCGTCGTCGTTCCACCCGGTCCCCACCACTGCGACGCTACAACCGCCCACCTCGCCGTCGCCCCGCCGGCCTGGGACCCGTACACGGTCGCCGGTCGCTGAGCACCGTAACGACCGCCGTGTCGCGCCAATCGGCCACTACCCTGGCCTGATCCCCGATCACCTCTCGGACGAAGTGCAGGCGTTGGCAACCACCCAGGTCAAGATCTCCGTGCCCGGCAACCACCTCATGGCGGGCCTGCTCGGCCAACGCGACGAGCTGCTCCGGGTGGTCGAGCAGGCGTTCCCCGGCACCACCATCCACGTTCGGGGCAACGAGATCACCGCTGACGGCCCCGATGCCGAGCCGGTGGGGCGGCTGTTCGAGGAGCTCGTCACGCTGCTGCAGTCGGGCCAGGGCCTCGAGTCGGCGTCGGTGCGGCGCACCATCGACATGCTGCGGGCCGACGAGTCGCCCACCGCCGTGCTCACCGCCGAGGTGTTCCGGGCCACGGGGGGAAAGATGGTCCGCCCCAAGTCGAGCGGGCAGAAGCGCTACGTCGACGCCATCCGGGCCAACATCATCACCTTCGGGATCGGTCCCGCGGGCACCGGCAAGAGCTGGCTGGCCGTCGCCTGCGCGGTCTCGGCGCTGCAGGCCAAGTTGGTCGACCGCATCATCCTCACCCGACCGGCGGTCGAGGCCGGTGAGCGCCTCGGCTTCCTGCCCGGCGACCTCATGGCCAAGGTCGACCCCTACCTGCGCCCCCTCTACGACGCCCTGCACGACATGGTCGGCCAGGAGGCGGCGGCCAAGCTGCTCGAACGGGGGACCGTCGAGGTGGCGCCGCTCGCCTTCATGCGCGGTCGCACCCTCAACAACAGCTTCATCATCTGCGACGAGGCCCAGAACACCACCCCGGAGCAGATCAAGATGTTCCTGACCCGCATCGGGTTCGGGTCGCGGGCGGTGGTCACCGGCGACGTCACCCAGGTCGACATCCAGGGCGGGCGGTCCGGCCTCCTCGGCCTCGAACCGGTGCTCACCGGCATCGACGGCCTCGAGTTCGTGCACCTCGGCTCGGCCGACGTCGTCCGCCACCGCATCGTCCAGGACATCGTCGACGCCTACGAGCGCGCCAGCAGCGTCGCCGAGGCGGCCAAGGCCGAGCGCCACCCCCGCCCCCGGGGCCGACGATGACGCCGCAGTCATGAGTGACGGGGGCCCACCGAGCGGGAAACCCCCCGGGCCTGATGACGACGACGACAGCGACGACCAGGCCCCGGGCGCAGCGCCAACCACCGGCAACCGTCGGCGACTGCCGGACGAGGGCACGGTCGAGGTCTACGTCGCCGACGAACAGGGCGCCGTCGCCGTCGACACCGCCCGTTGGCAGCGCCTCGCCGGTGCGGTGCTCGACGCCGAGGGGATCCGCGGCGAGGCCGAACTGTCGCTTCTCTTCGTCGACGAGGTGGCCATGGCCGAGCTCAACGCCCGGTTCCTCGGTGGGCAGGGACCGACCGACGTCCTCGCCTTCCCGCTCGAGGACGACCTGGCCGAGCCCGGCCGCTGGCCCGACTCGGGCACGCCGGGACCGTCCGATCCCCGCACCCGGGGCGAGTTGGGCGACCTGCCCCTCCTCCTCGGCGACGTGGTGATCTGCCCGGCGGTGGCCGCTCGCGCGGTTGCGGAGCGCAGCGACGCCCCCGAGTGGGACGACGCCGACGAGCTGGCCCTGCTGGTGGTGCACGGGACCCTCCACGTCCTGGGCCACGACCATGCCGGCGCCGCCGACGAGGCCACGATGCGGGCGCGGGAGCGCGACCTGCTGGCCCGCTTCCACCGGCCGGTCGAGGTACCCCACCACCGGGTCACCGCCGAGCCCACCGCCGCCGAGCCGGGGAGCGGGGTGGCCCCGTGACCGGCCAAGCCACCGCCGCCGGCGACGGTTCGACGTTCACCAGCATCGACTGGGCGCTGCTGGCGGTCGTCGTCGGGCTGTTCCTGCTCTCCATCGTGCTCTCGGTGGCCGAGACCGCGCTCAC
The DNA here is from genome assembly GCA_037724305.1 of Acidimicrobiales bacterium. Taxonomy (GTDB): domain Bacteria; phylum Actinomycetota; class Acidimicrobiia; order Acidimicrobiales; family JACDCH01; genus JBBJOU01. The sequence continues at coordinate 6,151 of JBBJOU010000066.1, read as the reverse complement.
GCGCGTCTCCCACGCCAAGGCCCAGGCGCTGGCCGACCAGCACGGTGCCCGAGGCCGGACGCTGCTGTCGCTGGTCGAAAGCCAGGAGTGGCTGAACCCGGTGCTGTTCGTGGTGCTGGCGAGCCAGCTGATCCAGTCGACCCTGTTGGGTGTTCTCGCCGGGCGGGTGTTGCCCGGCCTCGTGGGCGTGGCGGCCATCACCATCCTCAACGTCACGGTGTTCTTCGTCTTCGCTGAAGCCGCGCCCAAGACGTGGGCCATCCAGCACGCCGACCGCGCCGCGCTGTTCTTCGCCCGCCCGATCCGGGCACTCGCCGATTTCTGGCCCCTGCGGATCATCTCGCGTGGGCTGATCGGGCTCACCAACGTCATCCTCCCGGGCAAGGGGCTGAAGCGCGGCCCCTATGTGTCCGAGGAGGAGTTGCTGGCGGTGGCCGACCTGGCCATGGCCGAGGAGGTCATCGACGCCGGCGAGCGCGACCTCATCTCCTCGATCATCGAGTTCGGCGACACCATCGTCCGCGAGGTCATGGTGCCCCGTCCCGACATGATCAGCGTTGGCGCTGACTTCCGGGTCGCCGACGTCATGGAGGTGGTCATCCTCAACGGCTACAGCCGGGTACCGGTCACCGACGCCGGCATCGACGACGTCGTCGGCGTCGCCTACGCCAAAGACCTGATGCGGGCCGAGCGTGACGGCCTGGGCGACGAGCCCGTCCGCAGCCTCATGCGCGCCGCCCGGTTCGTGCCCGAGACGAAGAAGGTCTCGCCGCTGCTACGGGAGCTGCAACTCGAGCGGGTCCACCTGGCCGTGGTGGTCGACGAGCACGGCGGCACCGCCGGCCTCGTCACCCTGGAGGACCTCCTCGAGGAGTTGGTGGGTGAGATCACCGACGAGTACGACGCAGACCTGCCCGAGCTCACGTGGGCCCCCGACGGCCACGCCCTGGTGGTGGGGTCGACCCCGGTCGACGAGGTCAACCAGCGCCTCGGCCTCGTGCTGCCCGAGGACGACGAGTACGACAGCGTCGGCGGTTTCGTGCTCCACGAGCTGGCCCACGTGCCGACCGCAGGCGAGTCGGTGACCTATGGCGACCACGTCCTGGTGGTCGACCGCATGCACCACAACCGCATCGATCGCCTCCGCATCGAGATGCGGGATGCGTCGCCCGACGCTTGCGCCGACGGCGACGGCGCCGCGGAGTCGCCCGACGGGTCCGACGACCACGAGACCGAGCGCGCCGCCGCCCCGTCCGAACGGTGAGCGACCGTTCGAGCGACGGCGCCCCCCTGCCGGTCCCCGGCCCGAGCGGCGAGGCCGGGCCCGTCACCACTCCGTTCCGTTCGGGCTTCGCCACGCTGGTGGGGCGGCCCAACGTCGGCAAGTCGACGCTGCTCAACCGCATCCTCGGCACCAAGGTCACCATCGTCTCCGACAAGCCCCAGACGACCCGCACCCAGATCCGCGGCGTGCTGAGCCGGCCCGACGCCCAGGTGGTGTTCGTCGACACGCCCGGCATCCACAAGCCCCGCACGGCCCTCGGCACCAAGCTCAACGACACCGCGGCGGAGGGCATGGGCGACGTCGACGTCGTGGTCTTCCTGGTCGACGCCACCGCCCCCATCGGCAAGGGCGACGAGTGGGTGGCCGCCCGGGTGCCGGCCGACGCGCTGGTGGTCGTGAACAAGACCGACGCCGCCGATCGCGACCGGGTACTGGCGCAACTCACCCGGGCCGCCCGCTGGGACCGCGCCGACTACTTCCCGGTGTCGGCCCGCACCGGCGCGGGCGTCGACGCCCTGGTCGAGGCCATCGTCGCCCGCATGCCCGAGGGCCCCCGCTACTACCCCGAGGCCACCGTGCGCGACGGTTCCGACTGGTTCTGGGTGGCCGAGCTCGTGCGCGAGCAGCTCCTCGTCGCCACCCGCGAGGAAGTGCCCCACTCCATCGCCACCCGCGTCGTCGAATGGGACCGGCGCGACGACGAGGCGGGCGACCGCAAGGGGGACCGCATCCGCGTCGAGATCCTCGTCGAGCGCGACAGCCAGAAGGGCATCGTCATCGGCAAGGGCGGCGCCGTCCTGAAGGCCGTCGGGACCACCGTCCGCGAGCAGCTCCCTGCGGGCACCTACCTCGAGCTCTTCGTCAAGGTCGACAAGGACTGGCAGCACCGCCCGGCGAGCATCGACCGCCTGATCGGCGCCGACGAGGAGTACTGACAAGGGCACGAGTGGTCAGGGCGATGTGGTGATCTCGCGGAGGAAGGCTTCGGCCTCCGCGCGGTGGCGGGTACGGCGCATGGGGGGGAGGGCGCGGACGATGTCCCAGCGGTAGCTGGCCTTGGCCAGGCGGGGGTCGAGGACGGCGACGACGCCGCGGTCGGTGCCGGAGCGCAGCAGGCGGCCGGCGCCCTGGGCGAGGAGGGTGGTGGCGCGGGGCAGGTCGACGGCGCCGAAGGCGCGGGCACCGGCCCGTTCCCGGCGGGCCTGGGTGAGGGGATCGTCGGGGCGGGGGAACGGGAGGCGGTCGATGACCACCAGCGAGAGGGTGCGGCCGGGGACGTCGATGCCCTGCCAGAAGCCGAGGGTGGCGAACAGGCACGTCGGCTCATCGGCGGTGAAGGCGTCGACGAGGGCGGGCTTGGGGCGATCGCCCTGGGCCAGGACACCGACGTCGACCAGCGGGCGCACGGCGTCGAGGGCGGCGGTCATGGCCCGCCAGCTGGTGAACAGCGCCAAGGTGCGGCCGCCGGCGGCGGTGATGAGGGCGGCCAGTTCCTCGTGGGCGCCGGCCTCCCAGGCGCCGTTGCGGGGGTCGGGCAGGTGGGCGGCGCAGTAGAGGAGGCCGTTGGCGGCGAAGTCGAAGGGGCTGCCGACGTCGAGCACGGTGGTGCGCCCCTCGGGCAGCCCGACGCGCTCGCTCAGGCCGACGGGGATGGTGGCACTGGTGAGCACGGCGGCGACCTCGTCCCACAGCGGCTCGAGGGTGGCGGCGACGTCGACCGGCGCCACCCGCAGCACCGGGGCCGCCTCAGTGCCCTCGACGAAGCACACCGTGCCCTCGACGTCACCGACGACGCGGGCGAGGTCGTCGGCGATGCCGGCAGCCAGCTTGGCGGCCCGGTCGCGCCGGGTGAGGGCGCCCTCGTCGGTGGTGGCGATGCGGCGCAGCGCGTCGAGGGCGCGGTCGACCCGCCCCCGGGCCACCGCCGCGGCCTCGGCCACGTCCGCAGAGCCGACCGGTACCCGGCGGCCCCGGTGGGGGAGGAGGGCGGTGCCCCACAGCGCGGCGGCGTCGTCGACGCCCGCCACCAGGGCGACGTCGGTCAGCACCGCGCCGACGGCACGGGCGAGGGCGCTGAACCGGCCGGGCCCGAGCTCGACGCCGGCGGTGGCGGAGATGATCTCCTCGAGCTGGTGGGCCTCGTCGACCACCAGCACGTCGTGGTCGGGCAGGACGGCGCCGCCGCTCGCGAGGTGGGCGCCGTAGAGGTGCAGGTTGACCACCACCACGTCGGCGGCGGCGGCGGCGTGCTTGGCCCGCTCGGCGAAGCAGGCGGTGCCGATGGGGCACTTGGCGGCGCCGGGGCACTCGGCGGCCGACACGCTGAGGGCCGACCATGCCGACGCCGTCGGTTCGACGTCGAGGTGGGCGCGATCGCCGGTGTCGGTGGTGAGCGACCACTCGACGAGCGCTCGGATCTCGGCGGGCGACGCCCGGCGGTCGACGCCGGCGAGGCCCAACTGGCGGTCGCCGGACCCGGCCTCGAGGTGCTCGTGGGCCCGCTGGAGGCAGAGGTAGTTCGAGCGCCCCTTCAGGGCCGCGAAGCTGATCGGGCGGTCGAGGTGGCGGGCGAGGAACGGCAGGTCGCGCCCCACCAACTGGTCCTGCAGGGCCTTGGTGGCGGTGGCGACCACCGTCCGCTTCCCGGCCAGCAGGGCGGGCACGAGGTAGGCCAACGTCTTGCCCGTGCCGGTGCCGGCCTGGACCACGAGGTGGGTGCCGCCGGCGACCGCGGCGGCCACCGCCTCGGCCATCTGCGCCTGGCCGGGTCGAGCCTCGCCCCCGCCGGGCAACGCGGCGACCACCCGGCGAAGGGCGACGGCCCCTGCGGACGGTTGGTCGACCGGCGTGACGACATCGCCAGTGGCAACGTCGAGCACGGCGGGGTCGGCGGGCGGCACCCGACCATCCTGGCACCCACCTGTGACGTCGCCGGGGACGGAAGCGCGGCATGTCCAGTCGTACGCCTCCGTCCGACAAGGGGGAGCCGGTCAGCGGTCGTCGGGGTCGACGGTGAGGTCGATGCCGGCGAACGGATCGTCGGAGCGCAGGTCGATGCCGGTGAAGGGGTCACCCCCCGGTGGCTCCCAGTCGCTGCGACGAACCAGCACCACGGCGGCGAGCAGCAGGCCGCCGGCGGCGGCCAGGCCGGCGCCCACCCGGCCTTCGTCGAGGTCGGGACCCGGCGGCGAGGCGAAGGCCAGCTCGGCGTAGGTCGGTGGCGCAGCGCCGCCGCTGACCTGCAGGGCGCAGCGCTCCACCCGGGGGCAACGGGCCAGCCGTACCGTCGTGGTGGCCCGTCCGTCACGGTCGGCGGCGAGCGGCGCCGGGTCGACCTCCAGGCAGCGGGGACGGGTGGCAGCTTCAGCGGCGGCGCAGAACGTGACCGATCCATCGGCGCCCGCCGGGAGGCCGGTCACGGTGACAGTGACCTCCTGGCCCGGGCGGAGACCGGTCGCCGGCGTCACCGTCACCCGGGGCCGGGTCACCACCTCGGCATCGAACGCGAGAGGCACGTCGAACAACGGCGTGGCCCCGGCGAAGACGGCCAGCACGCACGCCTCCTCGGCACAGTCGACGGGGCCGGCAGCTGTGGCGATCCGCCGGTCGAACTCGACGAGCACGGTGCGGGAGCCGTCAACGCCGGCGGTGGCGTCGACGCCCTCGGCGCACCGCTCGGCGGTCAGAGCGAGGGCGGCGCACTGGTGCAGCGACACCCGTCGGTCGTCGTCGAAGTCGACCCGGACCTCGACGACGCGGACGTCGCCATCGGTGATCCGGCCCAGCGAGTCGGGTCGTTCGAAGGCATCGCCGGGGGCGCCCAGGACGAGGTCGACCTGTCGCAACGGCGGTACGGTGGGAGCGCCGTCCGCCTCGTCGGGCAGCTCGACGGGAGCGTCGGCAGGCGTGCGCCCGCCGGTCTCGCGGTCGACCCGGACCTCGGAGACCCCGGCGGCGACGCTGCCGACCACCAGCAGCACCACGCCGGCCGTGCCCACCGCCAGCGCGATCCGTCGCCCACCGGCGGCATACGCCACGGCGACGCCAAGCGCCACGTCCGGGAGCAGGAGGAGGAGCAACGGACGTCCCCGTCCTCAGGCCGCGGAGCCGAGGTCGCGCCGGTGGAAGATGGCGACCGCAGCGGCGACCACGGCGGCGACGTAGGCGGCCAGCAGCGCGCCGGCCGGCCCGGGACCTCGCCGGAAGCCGTCGCCGTCGAGGATCTCCCCGCCGACCAACACCGCCACGTTCTCGCCGAGCAGCCAACCACCGAACGACGGGAACCAACCCCGGACGGCGGGCTCGATGACGACGTTGAGGGCGACGAGGACGACGAAGGTGGCGGTCGTTCCCCGGGCGATGCTGGCGATGGCGCCGCCGAGCACGGCGGCGAAGCTCACCATCACCAGGCCCCGCCCGAGGGTCCCGGCGATGCCGGTCACCCATGCGCCGTCGATACCGACGGTGGAGCCCTTCGTGAGCACCACCGGCAGGGTGCCGGCGACGAAGAGGGCGAGCAGCCCGATGGCGATGGCGGGCGCCAGGACGCCGCAGGCGAGCAGCCGGGCGCCGAGGAGGCGGCGCCGGCGCACCTCCCAGGTGGCGACGGTCGTCACCGTGCCCGCCTTCCACTCGCCGCCCACCACCAGGGCGCCGCCGAGGAGGGCGCCGATGCCCAGTAGCGCGATGGGTTGGATGATGATGCCGCCGCCGTCGCCCAGCCAGAGGTCGGCGAGGTTGGCGATGTGGCCCTCGTCGTACTGGCCGCCGTCGCCGGGAGGGCTGATCTGCGCCGGGTCGGTGAGCACCGCGGCGAGAACGGCCATGGCGGCGATGCCGACCAACGCGATTGCGATGAGCACGTGC
>JBBJOU010000065.1:0-9081 GCA_037724305.1 Acidimicrobiales bacterium | reverse complement strand
GGCGACTGGCGACTGCTCGTCGTGCGGGCGGGGGGACTCGAACCCCCACGTCTCTCGACACCAGGTCCTAAACCTGGCGCGTCTGCCAGTTCCGCCACGCCCGCATGGGTGGGGACACGGTTGCGGGGCCGACGCTACTGGTCGGCGTCAGACGCCGGTAACCTCCTCGCCCATGACCGCGTCCCCCCTCGTTCCCCCTGCGCTCCTCCAGGGTCCCGGCATCGGCGACCCGCAGAACGAGGTCTACAACCGGCTCCTGCGCAACCGGATCGTCTTCCTCGGCACCGACGTCAACGACAACGTCGCCAACCTGCTGATCGCCCAACTGCTCTACCTCGAGGGCGAGGACGAGGAGGCCGACGTCTGGTTGTACATCAACTCGCCCGGGGGTTCGGTGACCGCCGGCATGGCGATCTACGACACCATGCAATTCATCAAGCCCGACGTGGGCACGATCTGCATGGGCCTGGCGGCGTCGATGGGCCAGTTCCTGCTGTGCGCCGGGGCGGCCGGCAAGCGCTTCGCCCTTCCCCATTCCCGGATCATGATGCACCAGCCTTCCGGTGGGCTCCGGGGCCAGGCGTCCGACATCGCCATCCAGGCCGAGCAGATGCTTTACATCAAGAAGCTCCTCGAGGAGCGGATCGCCTTCCACAGCGGCCAGACGCCCGAGCGCATCCACGAGGACTCCGACCGTGACCGGTGGTTCACCGCCGAGCAGGCCAAGGACTACGGCCTCATCGACGACGTGAAGTCCGAGCGCGCCTCACTGCTCGTCGACACCACCCCGTAGCGGCTGCCGGTGGCGTCGGGAGAGCGGGAACCGCTCTCGTGTCCACCAGTTGCTCACCGGGTACGCGAGTGGTTGGCTGACACCGTGGGCGACCAGCACCACCACCACCGCCACGAGCCGTCGTCGAGGAGTGAACGCCGATTGGCGGGCGCAGCGGCGGCCAACGCCACCCTCGCCGTGGTGCAGTTGATCGGCGGCTTGGCCTTCGCGTCGGTGGCCCTGCTGGCCGATACCGCCCACCAGGCCGTCGACGCCCTTGCGCTGGGCACCAGCCTGGTGGCGGCGCGACTGGCCCGGCGCCCGCCGTCGGCGCGGCGCAGCTTCGGGTGGGCCCGGGCCGACGCCCTCGGTGCGGCAGCGAGCGCGCTGGTGCTCCTCGCCTCCACCGGGTGGCTGGCGGTCGAGTCGGTGCGCCGTCTCGTCGACCCCGAGGCCGTCGAGGGCGTCGGAGTGCTGGTGCTCGGCCTGGTGGGCGTGGCCGTCAACGGCGCCAGCCTGCGCCTCATCGGCCACGGCACGGCCCTGTCGATCCGCGCCGCCCGCCTGCACCTGCTCACCGACCTCGCCGGCTCCGCCGCCGTGGTCGTCGCCGCCGTCCTCGTCACCACCCTCGGCTGGGACCGTGTCGACGCCGTCGCCTCGCTGCTGATCACCGTGCTCGTGGTGCGGGCGTCGGTGTCGCTCGCCCGCCAGGCCGCCGATGTCCTGCTCGACGCCGTCCCCACCGGCGTCGACGCCGACGCCGTGTGCGCCGCCATCGCCGCCCTGGCCGGCGTCGACGACGTCCACCACGTGCACGTGCGCTCCATCGGCCCCGACGCCCTCGAGGCCACGGCGCACATCACCCTCGACGGCGCCTGTTCGGTCCACGAGGCCCAGGTCCGCGTCCGCGCCATCGAGGCGCTGCTCGCCGACCGCTTCGGCATCGGCCACGTGACCGTCCAGGTGGAGTGCCACCCCTGCGAGACCCCGGCCCACGCCGGCCCCTGACCGGCGCCCGCACCCCGATCCGGGGTGTACCGACCCGCCCGTCCGGGTGGCGCAGAGCGCCCCAATCCCGGGGCCGTCTGTCCGAGGTGTCGGGCGCCACCCGTACGGGTGGCGTGGTGCACCCCGGTGGGGGTGCCGGGGAGCGGGACTCCGAGGTGTAGGCGACCACCCCTACGGGTGGCGCGGCGCACCCCGGTCGGGCCTCTGGTGACCGAGGTGCTTCGGACCACCGGTACGGGTGGCGGGGTGCACCCCGATCGGCGGCGCAGTCAGCCGGAAGTGGTCGTGGTCGTGACGTCGGCCGGCGTGGGGTCGTCGAGTTGGACGCCGCAGCGCCGCCCGACCTCGCCCACCACCCGTTCCGAGGCGGGAGCGGCCTCCGCGCTGACCGCCTCGAGCTCGGCGCGGGCGTCGGCCGCCAGGGTGGCCGGCCCGCCCCCCGCCACCGCCTCGGCGAGGGCGTCGGCGGCGACGGCGAGTGCCTCGATGTCGTCGGCGACCTCACCGTCGGCGTCCTCGGCCCACGACCGCAGGCGGCTGGCCGCCGAGCGCAGGGCGTCACCGGAGGTGGCCGGGTCGTCGAGGTCGAGCGCGCCCAGTTCCGCCGCCAATCCGCCGTCGTCGGCCAACGCGGTGGCGGCGGCGCAGAACGCCTCCTCCTCGCCCCCGGCGTCGCCGGTGCACGCTGCGCCCAGCACGATGCCGGCCACGAGGAGGAGGCGGCAGCGGCGCACGCGCCGAGCCTGGCACGGCTGACCGCCGCCGCCGGTGATCGCCAGCGTCAGCCGGTGGTGGCGCCCACCGATCCGTCGGCGTTGAGTGTCACAGCCCCTGCCTACGGTGGGGACGTGCCCACCCGTTTGCTCGCCGTGCCCTACGGTCCGGCCGCGACCGCAGCCATGGCCGAGGTGGTCGTGGCGGCGAAGGCCGGGGATCCGCTGGCCGCCGTCACCGTCGTCGTGCCGTCGGCGACGGTGGGCACCACGCTCCGGCGGCGCCTGGCGCTCGACGCCGGCGGCGTGGCGGGCGTGGCGTTCCGATCCCTGCCGCAGGTCGCAGCGCACCTGGCGGGGGTCGCCCTCGGCGGCGAGGCGTCGCTGCCCCGGGTGGTGCACGCCGCCCACGTGCGGGCCGTCCTGGCCCAGGCCCGCCCGCCGCTCGCGGCCGTGGCCGGCAGCGTCGCCGCCGAGCGGTCGCTCAGCGCCACCATCGCCGAGCTGGCCGAGCTCGACGACCCTGCCCTCGACGCCCTGGCGGCTGGCAGCGCCCGCTCGGCCGAGGTGGTCCGCCTGCACCGGCGGTGGCGGGCGGCCACGGCCGGGTGGGCCGATCCTTGCGCCGTGTGGCGGGCGGCGGCCGACGCGGTGACGGCCGGCACCGCCCCCCTCGCCGAGGTCGGCCCGCTGGTGGTGCACCTGCCCCGCCGGCTCCGACCGGCCGAGCACGGGTTGCTCGCCGCCCTCGTCACCCGCCACCCGGTCGCCGTGCTGGTGGGGCTGACCGGCGCCGCCGGGACCGACGAGCCGGCGCAGCGCCTGCTCGGCGAGCTGCGCACCACCCTCGGCGTGTCCCCGGTCAGCGTCGGCGGGCCGCCGGGCGCGGTGCCACCCACCACCGTCGTGCGGGCGCCCGACCCGGCCGAGGAAGCGGCGGTGGCGGCCCGCACCGTGGTCGAAGCGGTCGCCGCCGGCACCCGGCCCGAGCGCATCGCCGTCGTGAGCCGGGTGCGCGACCCCTATGCCACCCTCGTCCACGAGGCCCTCGGCGCCGCCGGGGTGGAGCACCACGGGCCGGCGGTCCGCACGCTCGCCCAGACCGTCGCCGGTCGCGTTCTGGTGGGGTTGCTCGGCCTCCTCGACGACGACCTCGCCCGCGTCGCCGTCATCGACTGGCTCCGATCCGGTCCCGTGCTCGACCCCGTGACCGCCCGGCGCGCCCCGACGTCGCGCTGGGACCGACGGGCTCGCGCCGCCGGCGTCGTCGCCGGGCGCGCCCAGTGGGCGGCCCGCCTCGCGCTCGCCGCCGAGGACCGGGTCGAGGGCCTGGCCCGGTGGGGTGGCGCCGTCGACGACGACCGCACGCTCGTCGAGCTGGCGGCGCTCGAAGCGTTCGTCGAGAACCTCGCCGCCGACCTCGCCGGCGCCCCCGCCGGTTCGTGGCCGGCGCTGGTCGAGTGGGCCGACGCCCTCCTCCGCCGCTACCTGGGCGACGACGACGTCGTGGCCGCCTGGCGCGAGCTCGCCGGCCCCGACGACCAGCCGGGCATCGACGCGGAGGTGCGGGCGTACGCCTCGGTGCGCGACGCCCTGCGGCGACTGGCCGCCCTCGAGGGCATCGGGGCCCCTCCCGGCCTGGCCGAGCTGCGTCGATCGGTGGCCGACGAGCTCGACCGGCCGGCGGGTGGCGTCGGCCGCTTCGGCCACGGGGTGCTCGTCGGGCGACTGCTCGACGTGGCCGGTGCCGACCTCGACCTGGTCCTCGTGCTCGGCCTCGCCGAGGGCGACGCCCCGCCCCGCCGGCCCGACGACGCCCTCCTGCCCGCTCGCGAGCGGGCCGAGGCCGGTGGCGCCCTCGCGCCACGAGGCCTCGCTCGCGACGAGGAGCATCGCGACCTGCTCGCTGCCCTCGCCGCCGCGCCCCGGTGCATCGTGAGCTTCCCCCGCGTCGACCCCCGGGCCATGCGCGAGCGCCAGCCGTCGCGATGGTTGCTCGACGGCGCCGGCGCGCGGGCGGGCCGTTCGCTGTCCGCCGCCGCCCTCGACGACCTCCGCGGCCCCGACGGGGCCGACTGGTTCGTCGACGTCGAGTCGAGCGAGTGGTGGTTGGTCGAGGGTCGCGCCCCGGCATCGGTCGCCGAGGCCGAGGTGGCCGCCCTGCTCGCCACCCACCGTCACGGTGTCCGGACCCCGGAGCTGTTGCGCCACCCGGTGGTCGCCGCCGATGCCGACCTCGCCCGCGGGATGCGAGCCGCCCACCATCGCCGCGCCGGTGGGTTCGACGCCTGGAACGGGCTGGTGGGCTCGGTGGTCGACCTCGTCGCCGACCTCGGCGTCGTGCCCCGGGCGCCGACAACCCTCGAACGGTGGGCGGAGTGCCCGTTCCGCTACTTCCTCGCCAACGTGCTCGGCCTGCGCGGTGTCGACGACCCCACCGAGGACGACCAGGTCGACCCGCGCACCCTCGGCTCGCTCGTCCACCGGATCCTCGAGCGCTTCGTCACCGAGCGCGGCCTGGGCCGCCCGCCCGGCGCACCGTGGAGCCAGGATGAACGGGCGCGGGCGCACGAGATCGCCGCCGAGGAGGCGGAGCGGCTCGAGGCGGCGGGACGCACCGGGCGACCCCTGCTGTGGCGGATGCGGTGGGACGCAGTGGTCCGCAACCTCGACCGCGTGCTCGACGCCGACGATGTCGCCCGCCGCACCGGGGCCATGGCCCCGGTGGCGGTCGAGCTCGCCTTCGGCACCACCGACGACCACCCACCGGTGGAGGTGGCGCTGCGCTCCGGCCGGCGGGTCCGCTTCAAGGGCTACATCGACCGCGTCGACGCCAGCGCGGACCGGCGCCGGCTGGCGGTCGTCGACTACAAGACCGGGAACCCCGACTCGCACCGCGACGTCCGCTACGACGGCGACGGCGTCGGCGACCTCACTGCGTCGGGCACGAAGCTGCAGTTGCCGATCTACGCCCTCGCCGCCCGCCAGGCCGTGGCCGGCGGCGACCGGGCGGTCACCGTCGACACCCACTACTGGTCGGTCGACGACCGGTACCCGCTCGGGCGCTACGGCGGCCCCTTCGACGAGGCGGCGGAAGCCCGCTTCGTCGAGGTGCTCGAGGTAGTCAGCGAGGGCATCGAGGCCGGCCACTTCCCGGCCCGCCCCGGCGCCGAGACCTGGTCGAGAGGCGGTCCCGTCCGCCAGAACTGCCGCTACTGCGACTTCGACGCCATCTGCCCCACCACGCGTGGCGAGCGCTGGGAGACCGTCCGCCTCGACCCCCACCTCTCGGCCTACGTCGCCCTCGCCGACCCGGTTCCCGACCCCAGGGCTGCGCCGTGACTTTCCTCCTCGATGGCGACGCGCGACAACTGGTCGCCACCGCGCTCGACCGGAGCTTGTTCGTCGAGGCCGGTGCCGGCACCGGCAAGACCACGGCGCTGGTCGGGCGGATCGTTCGCCTCGTGGCCACCGGGCGCGTGCGCGAGGTCTCCGGGCTGGTCGCCATCACCTTCACCGAGGCGGCCGCCGCCGAGTTGCGCGACCGCATCCGGGAGGCGCTCGAGGCGGCGGCGGCGTCAGGCGATCTCCCGCCGTCCGAGCGCGAGCGGTGCGCGACAGCGGTGCGCCGCATCGACGAGGCCTCCATCACCACGCTCCACGGCTTCGCCCAGCGCATCCTGGCCGAGCACCCCCTCGAGGCCGGCCTGCCCCCGGGCTTCGAGGTGGAGGAGGGCATCGCCGCCGAGCTGGCCAACGAGTCGCGGTGGGCGAAGCTCCGCGACTCCCTGTTGGGCGACCCCGACCTGGAGGCCGACCTCGAGCTGGGCCTGGCCCTGGGGCTGACGCTGCACCAGCTCCACGACGTCACCCGATTGCTGCACGACCGCTGGGACCGCCTCCGGGGCGCTTCGCCGGCGCCTGTGGCCCCGGCCACGCTCGATCCCACCATCGCCTTGGCCGAGGTGGAAGCGGCCGTCGCCATCGCTGTCGGACGCACCGACATCGACTTTGACGACAAGCTCATGCAGGCCGTCGGTGGTGAGGCGGCCCGCTGGGCCGCCGGACTCCGTGAGGCGGTCGAGACCGACGATCAGCAAGGCGTCGCCCGCCTCCTCGCCGCCGCCCCCCTGACCGGGTGGAAGGGCGGCTCGGCCAAGGTGTGGGGAGCCGACGACAAGGCGCTCGTGCGGGCGCACATGGAGGCGGGGATCACCGCCGCCGTCGAGATGGTGACTGCTGCCCGTCGCGCCGTGCTGGAGCGGGTGCTGCCGCGGCTCGTGGCCGACACGCTCGCCGCCGCCGACGCCCGCCGACGCGCCGGCCGGCTCCACTTCCACGACCTGTTGGTGCTCGCCCGCGACCTGTTGTGGGCCGACGATCCCACCGTGCGCCGGACGCTCGCCGGGCGCATCGACGTGGTGCTGGTCGACGAGTTCCAGGACACCGACCCCCTCCAGATCGAGGTGGTCGCCGCCCTCGCCGGCGTGGACACGACGGTGCTCCCCGCCCGCTGGGAGGACGTCCGCCTCGCGCCCGGGCGCGTCATGGTGGTGGGCGACCCCAAGCAGTCGATCTACGGGTTCCGAGGCGCCGACATCACGCTGTGGGCGAAGGCCAGGGACGTGTTCGACCCGGTCGACATCGTCGCGCTCACGCGGAACTTCCGCACCGTGCCCCGCATCCTCGACTGGGTCAACGCCACCTTCGCCGGCCTGCTCGCCGGGCGAGACGACCTCCAGCCGGGCTACGTCGCCCTCGACGCCCACCGCCAGCACATCGGCCCCGACCTCCCGGTCGTGGTCGTCGGCGGGCCGGCCGAGGGCGTCCGGGCCCCCGAGGTCCGAGCCCGCGAGGCCACCGAGCTGAGCCGGGTGGTGGCGGCCATGAAGGCGGGTGCCCTCCCGGTGGACGACCCCGCCGCGCCCGGAGGCTCCCGGTCGGTGCGCTTCGACGACGTCGCCGTGCTGGTGCCGTCCCGCACCCCGATCGGCGCGCTGGAGCGGGCGCTCGACGCCGCCGACATCCCCTACCGCATCGAGAGCCGATCGCTGGTGTGGGCCACCGACGTGGTGCGTGAGCTGCTCGCCGTCCTGCGCGCCGTCGAGGACCCCTCCGACGCGGTGGCGGTGGTGGCGGCCTTGCGTAGCCCGGGGTTCGGCTGCAGCGACGACGACCTGGCGTCGTGGCGGCGGGCCGGCGGGCGCTGGGACCCTCGCGCCGACCCCCCGGCCGACGTCGCCGCCGACGATCCCGTGGCCCGGGGCCTGGCCGGTTTGCGCCGCCTCCACGACCGGCGCTGGTGGGTGCCGGTCGACGAGCTCGCCGACACCGTCGTGCGGGAGTTGCGCCTCGTCGCCCTCACCCTCGTGCAGCAACGGCCCCGCGACCATCACCGCCGCCTGCGCTTCGTGGTCGACCAGGCCGGGGCGTTCGTCGAGGCCGGCGGACGGTCACTGGCCGCCTTCCTGCGGTGGGCCGCGCTCCAGGAGGAGCAGGGCGCCACCGCCGTCGAGGTGGTGGTGCCCGAGCACGACGACGACGCCGTGCGCATCCTCACGGTGCACGGCTCCAAGGGCCTCGAGTTCCCCGTGGTGATCCTCGCCGGGCTGGGCACCCGCCCCCCGGTCGGCGGCGCCCGGGTCCTGTGGGGCGGCCACGGTGCCGAGGTCGCCTTCGGCGCCAAGGCGCGCCGCTTCGCCACGGGCGGCTTCGACGCCCTCGCCGACGTCGCCGTCGACGCCGACGTCGCCGAGTCCCACCGCCTCCTCTACGTCGCCGCCACCCGGGCGCGCGATCACCTGGTGGTGAGTTGCCACCACAAGCAGGGCGAGCACTGTCACGCGGCCACGCTCTACACCCTCTGCGCGGCCCGTACCGAGCTGTGGCGGCCGGCGGTGGTCCCCGAGGAGCTGCCGCTGTTCGCCGTCGACGAGCACCCGGTCCCGCCCGACCCGGTGGTCGCCGTCGCCGCCGCTCGCGCCGTCGCGACCGCGGTGGCCGCCGCCGGGCGCCGGCCCGGGTCGGTCGCCCCCACCCCCATCCCCGCCCCGGCGGCGGCCCTCCTGCGCCAGTCGCACGCTAAATGTTTGATCCTCGACGACGACGACGAGGCGATGGTCACCGCCGAGGAGGGTGACGGCGCCACCCCGGGAGCACCGCCCCTGGTCGACGGCCCGGGCCCGCCTCGCCGGGGCGGCACCGCCGTCGGGCGGGCGGTCCACGGCGTCCTGCAGACCGTGGGCTTCGCCGGCGCCCGCCCCGTGCCCGACGACGAGGTCGGTGCCCTCGCCGTCGCCCTCGCCGCCGCCGAGGGCGGCGCCGCCGCCGCCGCCACCGTCGCCGCCCTGGCCCGCTCCGCCCTGGCCAGCGGCGCGGTGACCGAGGCACGTGCCGGGCGATGGTGGCGGGAGTTGGCGATCTCGGCGCCGGCCGGCGACCGCCTGGTCGAGGGCTACGTCGACCTGCTGTACGAGACCGACGGCGGCGACCTGGTGGTGGTCGACTACAAGACCGATCGTCTCAACGGCCCCGACGCCGCTGCCGCCGCCGTGGCCCGGTACCGCCTGCAGGCGGCCGCCTACG
>JBBJOU010000064.1:0-9112 GCA_037724305.1 Acidimicrobiales bacterium | reverse complement strand
GGGGTCGACCGGGCGGACGTCTCGGCGACGTACTCGACGGTGAAGTCGTCGGCGAGGATTGCCCACTCGAGGGCGACGAAGCCGGCCACCGCACCGCCGAGGAGCAGGGCCACGGCGCCGCCGATGCGTGCCCGGTCGGCGGTCGACGGTCGGCGGGCGGCCGTGATCCCGGCCATCGTGAGCCACACCGCCCCGGCCAGGGCGGCGAGCAGCGCGGCGGTGCCGAGGCCGGCGATCACGACCGCCGATACTCGCAGGTCGGTCGAGTGTGAGGGCGGTCAGCGCCGCTCATCGCGGCCCGCCCGGACGCGATCAGCGGCGTCGGCGACGGTCGGGTGTCGACGACGCCCGGCGAAGGCCGGCGACCGGCACCACGAAGGCCAGCGCCACCGTCCCGAACAGGGCCAGCAGCCCGGGCTCAGGAGCAAGTCCCGAACGGGCGGTGGCGGCGCCCGCCGGCGCCTGGCCACCGTGGGCGGCGGCCACCTCGGCGGCGCCGTCGGCGGCGCCCGTCATCGGTGCGGCGGCCGTCTCGATGCCGGCGGGGGCCTCCACGCCGAGGCGCTCGGCGGCGTCGGCGAGGTCGTCGTCGTCGATGCACTCGAGGATGCTGAGTGCCTCGTTCTGTGGCCCTTCGCAGGCCAGCTGGGGGCCGTCGTCGGTGGACGAGGCGGCGCCCATCTCGCTCACCACCATGAAGTCGAGCAGCTCGCCGGCATCGATGCGGGCGCCCTCGGGCACGTCGTCGCCCAGCTCACCCTGGAACTCCTCGAGTCCCTCCACGAAGTACGGCGGCAGGTGGCGGAACCGCATGCGGGCAGTGACCTCGACCTCGCTGGCGTCGACGCCGTCGGGCAGCACGAAGCGGTAGAGGAGCTCGCGGGATTGATCATCGAGCAGCTCACCGTCGACGTCGCGCTGGCGGACCGGCTGCAGCTCGGTCATGGCCGACCCGTCGACCACCCGGCCCCGGATCTGCACGGCGTCGCTGAGCAGCGGCTGGTAGGGGACCTCGGTGCGGAAGCCGTCGCCGTCGGGGTCGGCGTCGGTGAGGATCTTCTGGAAGTTGGCCAGCCACGGGTCGCACTCGGCGGCCGGGAAGGCGGCGCCGGGGGAGAAGGTGATGTCGAGGTTGGGGATCACCACCCCGCTGTCGCCCACCGCGCCGCCGGCGTCGCGGGTCTCCTCGAGGTCGAAGTCCTCGCCGGTGGCGGCGTTGATGGCGGCGAGCACGTCATCGGTCGCGCACTGCGGGAGCTCATCGGCACCCTCGACCGGCTCGGTGCCCTCGACGTCGGCGAAGCCCGATCCGCACGGCTGGTTGGTGATCGACGTCCCGTCGACGAGGAAGAGGGCGGGGGCCAGGCACACCGGCTCGCCATCGGCGGTCTCGGCCGAGACCTCGAGCCACGCCTGGCGGGCGAAGGCGAACCCGGTGGGGAAGGCGTGGGCGAGCAGGTTGTTGGTGACCACCACGGTGGCCTCGACGTTGGGGCCGGTGGCCGGGTCGTCGACGACGTCGCCGGTGGTGACCTCGAGGGTGACCGACGACTGCAGCAGGGCGTCGCGCTCGGCGAGGACCCGGGCCATGGTGCCCGTGGGCAGGCCCTTGCCCTCGTAGAGGCCGGGGTCGAGGTCGTAGTCGACGCCCACGAAGGTGTGCTGGCGGTTGAAGCGGTCGGGGAGCGCCAGGGCGCCCGGGGCGTAGTCGACCACCGGGGCGAGCCCGTCGCCCTCGATGGGCATGTGGCATTCGTTGCAACCCAGGGGCCGGTTCAGATCGTTGGGCAGCGCCTCGTCGGCATAACGGTCGGTGAAGCCGCCGGGCACGTCGAAGAAGGCGACGTAATCCTGCCACTCGTCGAACGTGGTCTGCAGCACGAGGTCGTCGAGCTCCCCGTCGTCGCCGAAGTCGAGCTCGTTCTCGTCGAGCTGGAAGTCGCCGTCCTCATCGAGCGAGGTGGGATCGTCGTCGATCTCGTCGATGATGTCGACGATCTCCTGCTCGTCAGCGTCCTCGACACCGATGATGCCGTCGTCGTCGATGTCGAGCTTCACGTTGTGGCACGCGCCGCACAACTGGCTGGTCTCCAGGCTGTCGAGCCAGATGCTGTCCTCGGGGCTGGCCGTCTCGTGGACGCGCACGGGGAGCGGGTTCGGGTCGACGAACGGTGGACCGAAGACGGTGCCGTAGTCGAGCGTGCCGCCGGGGTCGACGGTGAGGCCGTTGCGGGCGCCGATGGCGCCACCCGCCAGCTCGGTGGGCGCGTGCTCCTGGCTGTGGCACACGATGCAGCCGACGCCGTCGCTCTGGATGGCGTCGCTGCCGTCGCCGACGGCGGCGCCGTCGTCGCCGAGCGCGGCCGAGCCCTCGTCGCCGAAGGGCAGCAGGGCCAGGGGGTCGTCGACGAAGCGGGCGCCGACCTGGGCGTGGCAGTTGATGCAGATGGCGGCGTTGGCCTCGACGAAGTCGTCCTGGGGCCGGCCGAGCTCGGCTTCGAGGCGGTCGCCGAACTCCTCGGCGATGCGCACGTTCTCGGACAGGGTGACCGGTAGCTGGGCCTCGGTGATGGTGGAGGTCTGGGCGTGCGACATGGTGGAGGTCGCCCAGTCGCCGAAGATGTCGGCGTGGCAGGTGCCGCAGCTCGCCGAGGACGCGGCGGCGAACGTGGCCTCCTCACCGCCGGTGGCTTTGGTGCCGCCGAGCACGTCGTAGACGTGGAAGCCGAGCACCACGAACAGGGCGATGGTGAGGGGCGGATGCAGGGCCTTCCACAGCTTGTACTGGCGGATCTGCCAGCTCTGCCCACCGGCGCGGGGAAAGTGCTCTTCGACGTCGGTCGAGATGGACTTGATCTTCGCCCACCGTTCCTGGAGGGCCGGTTCGAAGTCCGTCATCGCCGCGTCGATCTCGGCCACCGGGCGGCGGGCGTCGGTGAAGTCGGCGATGAGGCGGCGGAAGGCGCGGGGTTGGCCGGTGGTGAGCTTGCCGATGGCGACGTTGACGTTGAGCGCCGACTTCTGCATGCCGATCAGGTGGTGGCGGGCCACGCCGGCCACCGACACCAGGATCCCCAGGACCAGCAGCACCTTGCCCGAGGTCAGCTGGTCCCGGAACGGGACCACGAAGGCGTGGACGAAGGCGGCGACGAGGGCGACGATCGGCAGGTACAGGTGCGCCCGGATCCAGGCCATGGTGCCGCCGGGCAACGCCGCCTTGATCCGCTTCACGCGCTTGCGCAGGACGTAGACGATTCCCGGCCCGGCGAAGAGGGCGAAGGTGATCACGCCGAGGACGGCGACGAACCACAACGTCGTGGTGCCCGACGAGCTCGCCGACCCCTGCAGCAGGAACAGCCCGCCGAAGCCCAGGGCGAGCACGACGAGCGAGCCGACGAGCACGCCGACGTCCCACTTCCGTGACCGGATCTGGAACTTCCCTGCCACCCGAACCCGCCCTCCGACGCGCTGCTCGCCGGCGGCCCGCACGCCGCCTCGTGGGCCGCATTGCTACCACGCGCGGAACGGCCGCGCGAGGCGTCGCCCGGCGGTTGTTCGCGACCCGACGATGCCGACGACGGACGAGCGCAGGTGGTGGTACGGTCCGCGCCCGATGGTGCCCGCGATCGACGTCGACGTGCTCCAGCTGCCCACCACGCCGCTGCAGGTGCTGGTGATCGGCGTGCTGCTGGCCGTCCTCGTCGCGGTCGTGATCATGGCGCTGACGTTCGCCGGCTCACCGCTGGTCGACAAGCGCTGGCCGGCCGACGAGCCCCTCGACCCCACCGAGATGTTGTGGGGGGAGTCGGGTGGCTACATCCAACGCCACTTCCAGGGCCTCGAGGTCGAGACGGCGAAGGACCTCGCCACGCAGTTCGTCGAGGTGAAGGTGCCGGCCGGCGCCTACATCGTCGAGCAGGGCGACCCCGCCACCCACTTCTACGTGCTGAAGGAGGGTGAGGCCGAGGTCATCCAGCGCGTCGCCACCGGGGGAAGCGGCGGGGCCGCCGGCCTGGTGCGCGAGGACGTCATCCGCCGCCACGGTCCCGGCGACAGCTTCGGCGAGCTCGGCATCCTGCGCCGCACCGCCCGCACCGCCAGCATCCGCGCCATCCGCGACTGCACCGTGCTCCAGCTGGCCGCCGAGGACTTCGTGGCCGGCGCCGCCTTCAGCGCCGCCGAGGACAACGAGTTGCTGAGCCGCGTCGACCGCTACATGCGCGAGGACAAGGACCGGTCCGCCGCCACCGGCGCGCTTCGGCGCCTCGACCTGCCGGCCACCGGGCCCGGCGCCGTCGCCGCCGCCCTCACCGCCGATCCGGCCCCGGCCCCCGCCGCCCCCGCCGCCGCCGCCCCCACCACCGCCGACGCCGGGCCGGCAGTGGCCGACACCACCGCCGAGCCTGCCGCCGCCTCCACCGGGTTGGCGCCCGAGGCGCTTCCCGCCCCCACCTTCGCCCCCAGCCACGTGGTACCGCCGTCAGGACTGCTGGCGTGGGCGGCCCCCGACGCACTGATGGCGCCGGTGGCACAGCTGGCGGCGGGTGTCGAGCTCCTGGTGGTCGGCGAGGCCGGAGCCTGGGCCCGGGTGGTCGGCGCCAACGGCTGGGAGGGTTGGGTCGACGGTCGCGCCCTCGTCGCCCGGTGACCGTCGCCCCGGGATGGGGCACGTGAGCCTCGGCGGCGACCCCGATCCCCTTGTTGGCGCCGTCGAGGCGCTCGGCGAGCGGGTCGACACGCTGACGGCCGCTGTCCTGGCGCAGGGCGAGGCGCTCCTGCGTCTCGCCGCCGCCGCTCCCACCGGGACCGCCGCCGCTCCCGCACCCGACGCCAGCGTGTGGGAGCGTCTCGGCCTGGCGGCGGGCGAGCGGCGCACCGTCACCGTCCTGTTCGCCGACGTGTCCGGCTTCACCGCCCTCGCCGAGACCCTCGATCCCGAGCAGGTGCAGCTCGTCATGCGCGACGTGCTGGCCGGCCTGGCCGGTTGCATCACCCGCCTCGGCGGCGAGGTCGAGAAGTTCATCGGCGACGCCGTGTGCGCCATCTTCGGGGCGCCGGTGGCCTACCCCGACGAACCGCAGCGGGCGGCGTGCGCGGCGATGGCCATGCACCAGGTCATGGCCGAACGCACCGCCGGTCGGCCGGACCTGCCGCCGCTCGCCATCCACGCCGGCATCAACACCGGCACCGTCGTGGCCGGCGGGGTGGGCGACGGCTCCCAGTTCGGCGTCATGGGCGACACCATCAACGTCGCCGCCCGCCTCATGGGCCTGGCCGTCGACGGCGAGACGTTCGTCTCCGCCGAGACCGGCCGGCGCATCCGCCGCGACTTCGCCCTCGACGACCGCGGCACGCACGAGCTGAAGGGCAAGGCGCTTCCCGTCTCCGCCTTCGCCGTCGTCCGCCAGCTGTCGCCCGAGGAACGGGCGGCGGCCCGCCCCCTGCAGGCCCCGTTCGTCGGGCGCGCCGCCGAGCTCGCACGCCTGCGGGCCCTGGCCGCCGCCGCCGCCGCCGGCGATGGGGCGGTGGTGGCCGTCGTCGGCGACGACGGGCTGGGCTCCACCCGCCTCGCGGCCGAGCTGGCCGACGCGGTCCGCGGCCCCGCCGGCCCCGCCTTCCGGGTGCTCGGCGCCTCCGCCCGGGTCCACGCCGAGACCCCGCTCGGCCTCGTCGCCGGCGCCCTCCACCCGGTGGTCGCCGAGCTCGGCCCCGGCCCGGAGCGCGCCGCCACCGAGGTGGTGCTCGCCGGCGGGCTCACCGCTCCCCATGACTTCGAGCTCGCCCTCGGGCGGGCGGTCGTGGCCGCCGCCCGGCGCCAGCCGCTGCTGATCGTGCTCGACGACGCCAACGACGCCGACCCCGGCTCGGTCGAGGTCGTGCGCTACCTGGCCCGGGTCACCGCCGACGAACCGGTGCTCTGGGTCCTCACCGGCAGCCGGGTGCCGGTCGCCTTCGACGCCGCCGCCCGCGGGGTCATCGCCGGCTCCGAGGAGCTGGTGGTCGTGGCGTTGGCGCCGCTCGACGACGAGACCATGGCTGCACTCTTCGAAGGTCTCCTCCCCGGCGCGCTCGAGCCCCCCGTCCGGGCCCGCCTCGCCCACCTCTGCGAGGGCAACCCGGAGTTCGCCGAGGAACTGGCGCTGGCCCTCGTCGATCGGGGCGTGGTGGTCGAGTGCGGCGACGGGCGGTGGGCGGCGGTCGGCGACGTCGACGCCGTCGACCTCCCCGACTCGGTGGCCGATCTGGTCGAGGCCCGCATCGAGTGCCTCGGCACCGTCGCCCGGGCCACACTGCAGGACGCCGCCGTGATCGGTCTGCGCTTCGGCGCCTCGCTCCTGGCCCGCATCGCCACCGCCCCTGCCACCCTCGACGCCGCCCTCAGCGAGCTCACCACCGCCGAGCTGGTCGAGGCGCCGGCCGACGACGACGCCATGTGGCGGTTCCGCAGTCGCCTCGTGCGCGACGTCGCCTACGAATCGGTGCTGCGCCGCCGGCGGGCGGCCACCCACCACGCGGTCGCCGACGCCCTGCTCGCCCTCGAACCCGCCCGCGTGGCCGAGAACGCCGACCTGCTGGCCCACCATCTCGAGCACGGCGACGACCCCCCGCTGGCCGTGCCCCACCTGCTCGTCGCCATCGAGCGCGCCGAGCGCGCCGCCAACGCATCCGGTGCCGCCGAGCGGGCCGAGCGGGGCCTTCGCCTGCACGACCGCTTCCCCGATCGCCTCGATGATGGACAAGTGGTCGACCTCCACCTCCATCTCGGCACCAACGAGCTGCTCCTCGGCGACCCTGCGGGTCATGCGGAGCTGCAGGCGGCGGTCGACCTGCTCGAGGAGAGCGGTGCGCCGCTCGCCCGTGCCGTCCTGGCCGAGCGGGTGGGCTGGCACCTGGTCGTCAGCGGCGACGGTGACGCCGGCGTGGGACACCTGCGGCGGGCCCAGGAGCTGGCGGCGGCCGTGCCCGACGACGCCGCTCGGGCCGGCGTCCTCGCCGGGGTGGCCACCACCCGAGCGCTGGCGGCGGCGGTCGCCGGCGATCCCCGCACCGGCCTGGCGGCGGTGGCCGGCGCCGTCGAGGAGGCCCGCGCCGCCGGCGACGCGTTCGCCGTGGTGCGGGCCACCACCGTCGGCGGCGTCCTGCGACTGTGGGAGGGCCAGGCCGACGAGGCCGCCGAGCTGCTCTGGGGTGCTCTCGACGCGTCGTGGCGGGAGGCCGCCGACCCCGACCGCCCCGGGGGGGCGATGTTCGCCACCCTCGCCGACCGCAGCGGCCGCTGGCTGGTCGGCGCCCTCGTCGAGGCGGGCAGCCACCGTGAGGCGTGGGATCTCGCCCACCCGCTGCTGGCCCGCGCCGACGACCGCGGCGACCCCAGTGTCGCCGTCGGCGTGCGGGCCGCCCTGGCCGAGCTCCACCGCCACCTGGGCGACCCGGCGCGCGCCGTCGCCGTCGCCACCGAGGCCCTGGCGGTGGCGGCGGTGCCTGCGCCCGGCGGTGCCCGGGTGATCGCCCCCGACGCCGTCGCCGACGCCCACCTCGCCCTCGCCACCGCCGCCCTCGACGTCGCCGCCCCGGGCGCCGCCCCCCTGCTCGACCCCGGACCGGTCGCCGGCCCCGCCCTCGACGCCGCGGTGGCGCAGGCCGGCATGGAGCTCGATGCGCTGGTCGCCCGCCTCGAACACCGCCCCTGGCTGGCGTGGCGCAGCCGGGCCCGCGCCGCAGTGGTGCGAGGCCGCCTCGCCCTGTTGGCCGGCGACCCCGCCGCCGCCGTGGCCGCCGCCCGCGCCTGCCGCGACGCCCTCGGCCGCGCCGGCGCCGCCCGGGAACGGCTGGCCGCCGACCTGGTCGAGGGCCTGGCGCTGGTCGCCGCCGGCGACGCCGCCGGCCTCGACCTGCTCGACGCCGTCCTGGCGGCGACGACCGCCTCCGGCTCAGAGGCCCTGATCGCCGAGGCGGCCGACGCCCTCGTGGTCGCGGCCGCCCACCTCGCCACCCCCTCGCGGGGCGAGGCGGCCGCCGTCCGCCTCACCGCCGCACTCGAGGGTCTGGCGGCGACCCGGGCCGCACTGGGGTAGCGGGACAGCGAGCGAGTGCGCCGAACCGGGGCAAAGGACGGCGCGGCACCACCGGCACGCCCTCGCCACCCGGTAGTACCGTCCGGCGCCATGAAGCTCATGGTGGTGTCGGCGATCAGCCGCGAGTCCTCGACCTGCTACCTGCTGGCCAAGGAGGTGGCGGCCATGGCCGCGGCCCACGGGGTCGAGGTCGACTTCACCCATCCCGCCAACGCCGGCCTCCCCATCAACGACGGCACGGTCGCCTTCGACGACCAGCGGGCGGTGGCGTGGCAGGAGCGCATCGCCGCCATCCACGCCCACCTGTGGGTGTCGCCCGAGTACCACTCCGGCATGACCGGGGGCATGAAGAACATGCTCGACCACCTGGCCAAGGAGCCGCTCCGGGGCGACGTGGTCGGCCTCTTCGCCCTCGCCGGCGGCGCCATGGCGGCGCTGAACACCCTGAACGGCATGTCGGTGGTCGCCCGCTCGCTCGGCGCCTGGGTGGCCCCCGAGTACGCCGCGGTGAGCAGCGGCGAGGTGAAGGACGGCCTCGACGACGCCGCTCGCCGGCGCCTCGACCGCATCGTCGCCACCGTGATCGACACCGCCCGCCGCCTTCAGCCCGACGCCGCCACCGAAGCCCCGGGCATCCCCTTCTGAGCTCGCGGCCCACCGCGAGTCGTTGACCGGCTTTCGCCGGGCGACCGCACACTGTCACGAACGCACGCGATCCCGGTACGATCGCCAGCGCGGTCTTGGTCCCGGGGCGTTGCTTTGCACGACGTCCGGGCCAGGGCCTAGGGTTTCCCCCTCGTGCGTCGCGCTCCTAGGAGCGCGATCGCACCCCATTTTTCGGGTAAAACGACCTCCACGCCTGCCCGGCGTCCGGGGGCAGGAGGCGCAGCAGGCCGGCGAGGAGGTGCCGACCGGCGAGCTGCGCGGTCACGCGATCCTGGCCGGTTACGGGCGGGTCGGGACGGTGCTCGGGGACGTCCTCAGCCGGCAGGGGTACGACTTCGTGGTGATCGAGCTGAACCCGGCCATCGTCCGCG
>JBBJOU010000063.1:0-9218 GCA_037724305.1 Acidimicrobiales bacterium | reverse complement strand
GGCGAGGTCGGCGAGATGTTCTACGACCACCCGCTGCACCTCGGCCTGCTGGCCGGCCCCGACTACTCGACCTCCATCGTGTCGGTGACCAACCCCGAGCTGGTCGTGCGGGCTGAGAACACCCTCGCCCCCCATGGCGACGTCCACGGCTACCGGACGATCAAGGACATCATGGACGCCATGAACCCCTTGACCGGGAAGATCTACCTCGAGGCGCTCGAGTGGACCCGGGTCGGGCGGATCATGTGCATGCTCATGTACGGCAAGTACCCGCACCCGTCGACCATCGTGCCCGGCGGCATGTCGACCACGATCTCGACCTCGTCGTTCAACGAGTACTACACGCAGCTCGGCAAGATCTTCGACTTCTGCAAGCAGATCTGCCGGGTCTGGGACGACATCTGCGACTTCTTCCTCGAGGCCAACCCGGCCTACGAGGAGGTCGGCAAGCGCCCGACGAACCTGGCCCAGATCGGCATCTGGGACGACTCCGCCGTCTACGACGCCACCTACGCCAACTGCAACGAGTGGGGCAACGCCCGCTACGCCAAGCCCGGCATGATCATCGAGGGCCAGCTCGTCACCACGAACCTCACCGACATCAACATCGGCTTCGAGGAGTTCGTCAGCCACTCCTACTACGAGGACTGGACGAACAGCCCGGTGCCGTTCAAGACGGACCCGCTGGGCAACCCGATCTCGCCGAACCACCCGTGGAACAAGACGACGATCCCCAAGCCCGGCGCCAAGAACTTCCGCGACCGCTACACCTGGGACACCTCCCCCCGTTGGGACCGCCAGGTCGTCGAGACCGGCACCTACGGTCGGATGTGGACCACGGCGCTGGCCGCCAACACGCCGGTCAACCCGTTCCTCGAGTCCACCGGTGACGGGCTGCGCATGGTGATCCCCCGCCACGAGCTCCCTGAGACCGAGCTGTTCTGGAAGGTGCCCCGCTCCCTCAACGCCCTCGAGCGCAACCGGGGCCGGGCCTACGCCATGGCGTTCACCGCCGTCATCGGCATGAACGTGCTGCTCAAGGCCTTCGAGTACTGGCGTCGCGGCGAGACCGCGGTGGCCACCCCCTACAAGGTGCCCAAGGACGAGCGGGTCGCCGTCGGGCTCTGGGAGGCCGGCCGCGGCTGGCTCGTGCACCACCTGCACATGGACAAGGGCAAGATCCTCAACTACCAGATCACCACGCCCTCCACGCTCAACGCCGCCCCGCTCGACCCGTTCGGCCAGCCCGGGCCCTACGAGCAGGCCATCATCGACACCCCCATCCTCGAGAGCGTCCCCGACGACGAGATCAAGGGCATCGACGTCCTGCGAGCCATCCGCAGCTTCGACCCGTGCATGCCGTGCACGACGCACATGGACACCGGCAAGGGCACCATCGTCCGTGAGGTCAACTCCTGCGGCTGCACGCTGGAGTGAGTGACGCACCGGCCATGCCCGGCGCCGGGACCGAGGTCCCAGCGCCGGGCACCGGGGGCGAGATCCCGGCGCCCGCCCTGCAGCGCCAGGCCACACGGGAAGCACGGGCCGACGGGGCGGCCGCCGGCGGCGTCCTCGTCGGTGGGATCGGGCTCCCCTGGTTGCGGGACCTCGACTTCGGTACCCAGTTCGTACGTCGCGTCGAGACACTCGACTGGCCGGCGGGAGTCATCGTCGAGGACGTCTCCTACGCCGCCCACCGGGTCCTGCACCTGCTGCAGGACCTCGAGCCGGCCAAGGTCGTCCTCGTCGGGGCCATGCCCCGTGAGATCGACCCGCCCGGTACCATCCGCCGCTACGAGCTCGACCTTGAACCGCCCGACGACGTCGAAGTGCACGAGCGCCTCACCGAGGCCATCGGCGGCATCATCGACCTCGACCACACCCTCGCGGTCGTGCGCTACTGGGGTGGCTTCCCGCCCGGCACCGTCGTCATCGAGGTGGAGCCCGGCGACCGCTCCTTCGGTCTCGGGTTCAGCGACGAGGTCGAGGCGGCGCTGCCCAAGGTGTTGGCCATGGTCCGCGCCGAGGTGGGGGCCGAGCCCGCCGAGCCGATCGCCCACGTCGACGCCGCCGGTGACGGGCCCGCCCTGCGTGCCGCCCATCTCGACGCCGTAGGGTTGTCCGATGACCGATGACCAGCTGGCCTACGGCGAGGCGCTCGAGCGCATCGCCATGTTGGCCGACGCGCTCACCGCGCATCCCGACCCTGACGTCCGGGACCAGGTAGGCGAGCTGCTCGACTGGGTCGATGCCTTCCACCGCGACGGCCTCGGCCGCCTGGTGGAGATGGCCCGGGCGTGGCGGGGGGAGATCTTCCTCGAGTCCATCGGCCAGGACGAGGTCGTCGGGCTCATGCTGTCGGCCTACGGTCTCGGCGAGGACGCCGACGTCCGGGCCGCGGACGAGACGGCGGTGGAGGCGGCGCTGGCCACGGTGCGCCCGCTGGTGGAGTCCCACGGCGGGTCCATCGAGGTCGACTCCATCCTCGACGGAGTCGTGACGGTTCGCCTGGACGGCACCTGCGACGGCTGCCCCAGCTCCGACGCGACGCTGACCTACGGGGTCGAGGCTGCGCTGCGCGACCACTGGACGAACTTCCGCCGGGTCGATCTGGTCGAGGGCAGCGCCCCCGTCGATCCGGCCAAGGCCGAGCTCGACTGCGTCACCGTCCCCGACGACGTGCGTCGCGACCGACCGGCCGAGACGCCGGCTCAGGCCGCTCCGGCACCGGTCCTGCTGCAGATCCGCGGCCACGAGCAGTGAGCGCAGTCCCGTGACCATCGACGAGGCCAATCGGACGCTCTCCTACCGCGCCCGGGCCCTGGCCCAGGCCCATCCCCTCTCGGGCACGGCCCGCCGCTACCTGGCCGACGTCGTCGACCGGGAGCGGGAATCCCAGCCGTTGCCGCAGGCGGCCGACTGGGCGAGCGCCACCGCGCTGGCCGGCTACTGCGTGCGCCGGGTCGAGGAGGCCGACGCCGGCCTCGTCGTCGACGCCGCCGATGTGGCACCGGCCGACGAGGGCCTGGCCCGTCGGGTGGCCGAAGCCGCCGCCGACCTGCGGGGCGGTGCCGCCGACCGGTTCCAGCTGACGCCCGCTGCCGACGTGCTCGACGCCCTCAACCACATCGTCGCCACCGACGTCGAGCGTCGCCTCGACCACCTGCGCGACGAGGTCGACGATGCCGCCTGGGACGAGCTGGGCGAGTACCTCGCCTGGTGGATCACGCTCGGCTACGCCCTCCGGGTCGCCGAGGTCGAGCCCCGGCGCGCGACCGCTCCGTGAAGATCCTCGTGGCCGGCGTGGGCAACGTCCTGCGGGCCGACGACGGGTTCGGGGTGGAGGTGGCGCGCCGCTTGGCCGAGCTCGACCTGCCCGACGGGGTCCATGTCGTGGAGACCGGCATCGCCGGCATCGCCTTGGTCCAGGAGCTGCAGGACGGCTGGGACGCGCTGGTGGTTGTTGACGCGGTCGACCACCAGCGCCCGCCGGGAACGGTGATGATCATCGAACCCACCGTGGTCGACGTGCACACCTTGTCGCCCGATGCCCGCCACGACCTGTTGGCCGACATGCACCTGGCCACCCCCGAGCTGGCGATGATGCTCGCCGCCGCCCTCGGGGTCCTTCCGGCCCGCCGCATCCTCGTCGGCTGCCAGATCGCCGATCCCGAGGCCTACGGCCAGGGGCTCAGCCCTGAGGTGACCGCCGCGGTCGGCGTGGCCGTGGTGGAGATCCGCCGCCACCTCGACGAGCTGCTCGCCGTCGGTGAGCCAACGGGTGTCGCGGTCCGATGAGCGTGCAGGAAGGGCTCGATCCGGTCGCCGCCATCGCCGCCCTCGAGGCCCGGTTGGCGGCAACGCCCCGCGCCACGCGCCCCCACGAACACGCCGCCGCCGCCTACCGCCTCGGGCTCGCCCGCGCCGAGTCGCCGGTGGGCGACCCCGCCGACAACCTGCGCCAGGCCCTCGACAGCTACGCCCTCGCCGCGTCGATCTTCGACGCCCGCCACGACCCGATGGAGCACGCCCGGGTGCTCAACGCCGCCGCCGCCGCCCACCGGGGGCTCGGACGACGGCGCCGGGCCGCCGACCTCTTCACCCAGGCCGCCGCCCTCTTCGAGGCCGAGGGCGGCGACCAGGAACGGGCGGCCGCCCTCAACAACCTCGGCCTGACCCGCGCCGAGCTCGGCGAGCGCGACGCCGCCATCGCCGCCTTCGACGCCGCCGCCGACCTCTTCGATGTCGGGACGGCCGACGGCCGGCGGGGACGGGCGTCGACGCTGCACAACCGGGGCCAGGCGCAGGCGGCGGGCGGCACCGCCGCCGACCTGCAGGCCGCCATCGCCGACCACGAGGAAGCCAAGGCCGCGGTCGAACAGGACGAGGCCCCCTACCATCACGCCCTCGTGGACCACAGCCTGGGGGTGGCGGCATCGGGCCTGGCCGACGTCGATCCCGAGGGCCGCGCCGGGCACCTGCGGACGGCCATCGACGCCTTCGGCTCCAGCCTCGCCACCTTCACCCGCGCCGCCTTTCCCTACCAGCACACCCTCGCCCTCCACAACCTCGGTCGGGCCCTCGCCGCCACCGGCGACCTCCTCGACCTGCGCCGGGCGCTGGCCTACTTCGAGGACGCCGTCGCCGTTCTCGACCCCCGCCTGCACGCCGAGCCGTGGCGCCATGCCCACGCCAGCCTCGAACGCGCCGAAGCCGAGCTCGCCCGCCGCCAGGGCAGCCCCGCCAGTCGGCCGCTGAACTTCGTCATCCTCGCCGCCTCGATGGCGTCCTCGGAACGGATCCCACTGCTGCGCGGCCGGTTCAAACGCCTGCTCGGCCTCCCGGGCCCGGCGCGGGACGCCGCCTTCGCCGAGCTGGCGCTGGCATCGACCACCCTGGAGCAGGCGGTCGCCACCGGCTACATCACCGACGAGATCATCGTGCTCATGGAGTTCCCCAACGAGGGGCTCGAGGCGGCGCTGTCCGCCCGCATGATGGCCCACCGGCTCCTCGACGGTGACATCCGCCTCGCCGCTGACCGCGCCCTCGACGCCGCCGTCGGCGACGCCCTCGGGCTCTCCCAGCGCCTCCTCGTCCGCGAACACCTCGCCTCCCTCGGGTTCGAACGACCGTGAGCGGCGAGGCCGATCCCCATGAGCCCGAGCAGGCTCTGCTCGCCGCCGACGCTGACGCGGTGGTGGCCGGTCCCGGCGATCCCTTCGTCGTCGCCCGCCAGTTCCTCGACGCGGTGGCGTGGGGCGAGCACCACACCATCTGGGCACTGCTGGGACGCGAGGGGCGGACCGCCGTCCTGCGGGTCGCCACCACCCGGGGCATGGACGAGGCCCTCGCCGCCCGCCTTCGCGACGGCGTTGCCTCGCCCGGTGACCAGGACGTGTTCCTGACCGACCTCGTCAACGGCCTGCGGGCCGACCTGGCGGGCACCGATCTCGACGCCCTGGAGATCGAGTCCGAACCGGGCCCCCAGGAGCCCGGGCGGGCCCGGGTCGTGCTCGTCGCCCCGGTCGCCGCCTCCCTGGGCGTCCCCGGCCTGCCGGTGGGATCGGTCGAGCTGGCCGATGAGGGAGGCACCTGGCTGGTGCAGCGCCTCGTCCCCCGGATCGGCCGATGACCGAGCGCAGCGAGGGCACGGGTGGCGAGGGCACGGGTCCCCCCGCCGAGGGCGGCGAAGACGCTCCACCCGTTCCCGTGCAGTCGGTGGGCACGGCTCCGGTCGGGACCGAGAGCGTCGGCCCGGGCGGCCGGCCCATGCGGAGCTACACCGCCGCCATCTCGGCCGAGGCCCTGGCGCTGGCGTGGGCCCGCCAGGAGCAGGCGCCCGCCTCGGCGACCATCATCGTCGAGCACGAGGTCAGCCCCCGCGGCCTGCACGGCCGGCTGTGGGCGGTGCCGGCGAACGACACCCTGTCCGTCGCCGTCGTGCTGCGCCCGTCGCTCCCGGCGGAGGAGGCCGACGCCGTCTGGCTCGCCGCCGGGCTCGCCGCCGCCGCCGGCGCCGAGGAGGCTACCGGCCGGCCGATGAGCACCTCGTGGCCCGACGCGGTGGTCGACAGCACCACCGGCGATCCCGTGGCCATGACCAAGGCGGAGGTCCAGCTCGGACCGGGACAGGTGCGCAGCGCCGTCGCCACCTTCCGTCTCGACATCCAGGCGCTCGGCCACGACAACCGTGATGCGCTCCTCGTCGCCGTCCTCGTCGCCCTCGACGACCTCGCCGCCGAGCTCAGCATCGACGCCGGCCTGGTGGCCGCCGCCTACGGCACCCGCTGCGAGCTCGTCGGACGACGGGTCCGGGCGGTGCTGCTCCCCACCGGTGAGTCGCGCGGGGTCGTCCGGGGGGTCGATCGCCTGGGCCGCCTCGAGCTCGAGTCGCCGACCGGTATGGTCGAACGCGTCGGGGTGAGCCAGCTCCGCAGGCTGGAGCAACGGTGACCGCCTGGGAGCCGCTCGGCGCCGACGACTTCGACGCCGGCCTCCGCCCGCCCTTCGGGCCCGCGCCGGGGCCACTGACCACCGATGCCGAGGTGGTGACCTGCTTCGCCCGGGCCGAGCCGTCCGGGCACTCCCGGAACTTCTACCTCGAGGGGCCGCTGCTCATCGGCGACGGCGATCACACCGTCGCCATCTGCGTGGCGCCCGAGGTGATCCTGGTCCGCACCGACCTCCCCGACGAGCTCCGGGGGCACCGCCACACCGCCGAGACGCTGCTCGCCTCATCCGGTCTCGCCCTCCTCGACGAAGAGACCCTGTGGGGTGTACCGGTGGCGCTCCAGTTGGCGGGGCTGCGCCTGTCGAGCTGGGATTTGTGGGGAAACGACATGGAACGGGCCTTCGAGGCGGTTCGCGCCGTCGCCGTGGGGCAGGATCCAGGCGACGCCGCGAGCTGACGAGGTCAGGGAGGCGACGTGCAGACCCCGCATGACATCCTGGGCGTGGCCACCACCGCCAGCCAGATCGAGATCGTGAGCGCCTACCGGACGCGCGCCCAGATCTACCACCCCGACCGGTGGCACGACTCGGCCTCGGCCGTCAGCGACGAAGCGGCCCGGCTGATGCGCCAGCTCAACGAGGCCTACGAGATGCTCACCTCGAAGAAGTCAGCCCCCAACGGCTCTGCGCAGCGCCGGTGGCCGACCAGCGCCTCCTGGAACCAGCAGCCCCCGCAGCGCCCGGCCGCCCAGCGCCCCGATGCCTCCTGGGACCGGGCGGTGCGGGAGCGGTCACGCCGCGCCGCCGAGGCGAACGCCGCCCGCCGGGAGAAGGAGGCCTCCGCCGTCAACGGCCAGGCGGTGCCCCAGCCCCGAGGCCCGCGCTCGCCCACCGCCGTGCACGCCGGGCTCGGCGAGGCGCTGGTGACCAACCGGATCCCGTGCCGGGGCTGCCGGAGCATCCAGTGGCTCCCCGAGGGCTGGCGCGACCGCCTCGACGACGTCGTCTACCACTGCTCCGTCTGCCAGGCCGTCCTGCTCGCCCACCGTCCAAGGACCTGAACGGGACCGTCGCTACGGAGTGGTCAACCGATGCGGGTCACGGTGGCGGTGGGCAGCGCCGCCACCCTGCGGGCCGGGGCGAGGCCGGCGGCGGTGGTGACGTCCTCGACCGAGAGCACCTCGTGCTCGGCGAGGGCGGCGGCGACGGCCCGCAGCCGGCCGGTGTTGTTGGCCAGCATCATGAGGGCGGCCCGCTCGGCCTGGGCCAGGAGGCGGGCGACCGCGAGGTCCGGTGTCGCCATGGCGGTGAGATCGCTGCGCAGCTCGTCGGGCCCGACCCACTCGGCCATGCCCCACCGCTGCACCATGCTGCGGGCGAGCTCCTTGGCCGCCTCCAGGTCGTCGCCGGCCCTGGTACTCGGCTCGCCGAAGGTGTGCAGCTCGGCCGCCCGTCCGGCGAGAAGCACCACGAGGCGCGCTCGGAGCTGGCGCTGGGTCAGGGTGTCGTGGCCCACGTTCACCGCCCACGGCGAGCGCACGAGGGGCCGACCGGAGACGATGGAGACCCGGTGGGGCACGGGCACGTCACGCACGAGGAGCGACAAGAGGGCGTGGCCGGCCTCGTGGTAGGCGAGCAGGCTGCGCTCGCCGTCGTCGATCACCGGCCGGCGGCCGGCGCCTTCAGCGGCGCGGGCGATGGCCTCGGCGACATCGTCGGCGCCCACGAGCTCGCGGTCGCGACGGGCGGCGAGGAGGCAGGCGTCGTTGACGAGGCCGGCGAGCTCGGCCCCGCTCAGCCCGGTCGTCTGGGCGGCGACCTCGCTCCAGTCGACGCGGCGGGAGAACGGGCGCCGCAGGGCGTGGAGGGTGAGGATGGCGCGACGTCCGGCGAGATCGGGGGCTTCGATGCGAACCCGGCGGTCGAAGCGACCGGGGCGGATCAGGGCCGGATCGAGGAGCTCCTCGCGGTTGGTGGCGCCGATGATCACCACGCCGTCGGCGGCGGTGAAGCCGTCGAGCTCGACGAGCAGCTGGTTGAGCGTGTGGTCGAACTCGCGGTCGCCGCCCGCCCCGCCGGTCCGGCGGGCGCCGATGGCGTCGAGCTCGTCGATGAACAGGATGGCCGGCCGGGGGCCGGTGCGGACCTCGTCGAAGACGTCGCGGATGCGGGCGGCGCCCAGGCCGACGAACTGCTCGACGAAGCCGGACGCCGACACCGAGTAGAAGGGGACGCCCGCCTCGCCGGCGAGCGCCCGCGCCAGGAGGGTCTTGCCGTTGCCCGGCTCACCACACAGCAGAACGCCTCGCGGCAGGACGGCGCCGAGCCGGCGGTAGCGCTCCGGGTGGGTGAGGTGGTCTTTGATGTCGCGCAGCTCGGCGATGGCGTCGTCGAGCCCAGCCACCGCGGTGAACGTGACCGACGAGTCGACGAGGCGCGACACCGGGACGTTGCGAGGTTCGCCTCCCCCGGCAGCCGCCGCCACGCGGTCCCGTTCCTCACGCTCGGCCGCACCCGGGGCGTGGTCCCGCCGGCGCTCGCCGGCCGCCGGTCGCGCCGGGGCGGGCGCTTCCCTCGCGCTCCGCCTCGTCGTCAACAACGCCCCCACGACAACGGCGGCGATGACCGCGAGTGCGATACCAAGTTCGGGATCCATCTGCTTCTCGATCTCCACATCTCGATGCCCGGCGCGGAACACCGCCCCCTGCGCGGGGACCGCTGCACGGACGGTAGCAATCAGGCCGACAACGGCGAAAGAAGCGGTCGAC
>JBBJOU010000062.1:0-9223 GCA_037724305.1 Acidimicrobiales bacterium | reverse complement strand
GTCGACGAGGCCGACCGCATGGCCGACATGGGCTTCCTGCCCGAGGTGAAGCGCCTCCTCGACCGCACCCCTGACACCCGCCGGACCTTCCTCTTCTCGGCCACCCTCGACGGTGAGGTCGACGTCCTCGTCAACCGCTACCAGCGGGACCCGATCGTCGTCGAGGCCCTCGGCGCCGGCGGCGACGAGGACGAGGGCGAGGTCACCCACGAGTTCTGGGCCGTCGACGGCTCGGTGCGCGTCGAGCGCGCCGCCGACATCATCAAGGCCCACGGCCGCACCATCGTGTTCTGCCGCACCAAGCACGGCGCCGACCGCGTCGCCCGCCAGCTCGCCCGCTACGGCGTGTCAGCCGAGGCCATGCACGGCGACCGCAGCCAGAGCCAGCGCCAGCGCGCCCTCGACGGCTTCAGCCGCGGCGCGGTGATCGCCCTGGTCGCCACCGACGTCGCCGCCCGCGGCATCCACGTCGACGACGTCGCCTGCATCGTGCAGCTCGACCCGCCGGCCACCGCCAAGGACTACGTCCACCGTTCCGGGCGCACCGGCCGGGCCGGCAACGTCGGCGCCGTCGTGTCGCTGGTGGCGCCCGACAAGCGAGGCGACGTGCGCAAGCTGCAGCGCGAGCTGGGCATGGAGCAGGGCACGGTGGGCCCCCGCCAGCTCACGCCGCTGCCCGCCGGCTCGTTGCCGGCGCCCCGCCCCGAGCAGTCGCACGACGACACCATGGCCCGCCCCCGCCACGTGGGGCGCGACGGCAACGCCGCCCGCCCGCGCGGCGAGCGCACCGCCCGCTGGCTCGACAGCGACAGCCGCCCCGACCGCGGTGGGCGTCCGTCGGGTAGCCGCCCCGGCGCCACCCGCCCCCGGGGCTAGGAGCGGGGCGCGACGGTGCCCGCCCCGGTGCTCCACGATGCGCCCTTCGAGGTGCTCGACGGGCGCGAGGTGCACGACCTGCTCGCCCTGCGGTCGCAGGTGTTCGTGGTCGAGCAGGCGTGCGCCTACCTCGATCCCGACGGGCGTGACACCGAGCCCGACACCCGCCACCTGTGGTTCGAGGACGAGGGCCGCCGGATCCTCGCCTGCGCCCGGATCCTCGACGACGGCGATGCCCGCCGCATCGGCCGTATCGCCACCCGTCCCGACCACCGCGGTCAGGGGCTGGCGGGCCGGCTGATCGAGCGCTTCCTCGCCACCACCGAAGGCCCGTGGGTCATGGAGGCCCAAGCCCACCTGGCCGGCTGGTACCGACGCTGGGGCTTCGAGCCCGCCGGCCCCGACTACGTCGAGGACGGCATCGCCCACACCACCCTGCGCCGGGAGCCCTGATCAGTTCGGGCCGGGAGCACCGTCGCTGGTGCCGTCGATACCGCCGGTGACGTCGGCGAGCGGGTCGGTCCCGCCGGCCGGCGCGCCGGCCGCCGCCTGGCCCCGCAGGGCGGCATCGAGCTCGGCCCGCACGGCGTCGGGCAGCGTGGTGTAGGCCACCTCGCCCGTGCCCTCGAAGCGGCGCAGCTCGTCGATCACGCCGACGGCGACGCCGTCCTCGACCAGCAGGAGCAGCGCGGACGAGTCGGGGTCGATCCAGTCGGCCATGCCCTTGACCCAGTCGTCGTCGAGGCCCTTGTCGACGAGCTTGCCGTAGAGGGCGCCGAGGCCGGCGCCGGCCACCCCGCCGATGAGCGGACCGCCGGGGCCGAGCAGCAGGCCGGCGAAGATGCCGAGCCAGCTGCCCCCGAGGGCGCCCTTGGTGGGGGTGATGTCGGTGGTCTCGACGACCGTGGGCTTGCCGTCGCCGTCCTTGCGGACGATGACGGCGTCGTGCAGTTGGACCTTGCCCTCCTGGCCCAGGTGGACCACGGCGAGCAACACCTCCTCCGCCCGGCTCGGCTTGTCGAGGACGATGGCAACGATTTCATGGGCCACTCTCATGAACCTACTTGCTCGGCGTGCGCCACGAGGTCCTCGAAGTCGTCGACCCGGTGCGCAAGGACGGCGAGGCTGGAGGCCCAGAACGCCTGGTCGTCGACGTCGATGCCGAAGCGGGCGGCCAGCTCGGCGGCGGTGCCCAGGCCGGTGCTCGACAGCAGGTCGTCGTAGCCGGCGCGGAAGGCGTCGGGTTCGTCGAGGTAGCGGGCGTAGAGCCCGATGCCGAACAGCAGGCCGAAGGTGTAGGGCCAGTTGTAGAACGCCCGCCCGTAGTAGTGGGGCTTCACCGCCCACATGCGGGGGTGGAGGTCGTCGCTCAGGGCGTCGCCGTAGGCCTGGCGCTGGGCGTCGAGCATCAGCTCGTCGAGCTCGCCCACCGAGAGCGCCCGCTCGGCGCGGCGCGTGAACACGGCCGACTCGAAGAGGAAGCGGCTGCGGATGTCGACCACCACTTGGGTGGCGCCGAGGAGGTCGTTCTCCAGCAGCACCAGGCGCCGCGCCGCGCCCTCGGGCCCGGAGGCCTCGGCGAGGCCGGCCTGGAGCAGGATGGTCTCGCAGAAGATCGATGCCGTCTCGGCCAGGGCCATGGGCAGCCGGCGCTGGATCGCCGTGCGGGGCGCCAGCGCAACGTTGTGGTAGGCGTGACCCAGCTCGTGGGCGAGGGTGGTGACCCCGTCGAACTGGCCCGAGAAGTTGAGCAGCACCCGGCTGACCTCGCCCTCGACGCCCATGCAGAAGGCACCGCCGGTCTTGCCGTCGCGGGGCTCGACATCGATCCAGCGCTCGGCGAAGGCACGGTCGGAGAGGGCGGCGAGGGCGGGGGAGTAGCCGCCGAAGGCTCGCCGCACCAGCTCCTGGGCGCCGTCCCAGTCGACAGCGGCGGCGGCGCCGTCGCCGAGCGGGGCGAACAGGTCCCACCACGGGAGGCGGCCATCGGCATGGCCCAGGGCGCGGGCCTTGGCTCGCAGGTAGCGGTGGAAGGCGGGCAGGCTGGCGGTGACGGCGGCCTGCATGGCGTCGAAGGTGGAGCGCTCGACGGCGTTGTCGAACAACGCCGGGGCGAGGGCGTCGGGCCAGCCCCGGCGCCGGTCGAGCACGACCGCTTGGCCCTTCACGCCGTTCATGGCGGCGGCCAGCGGCACGGCGACGGTCTCCCAGGCGGCCAGCTCGGCCCGGTAGGCCGCCTCGCGCCGGTCGGCGTCGGCCTCGTAGGCGAGGTTGCGCACGGCGAAGATCGGCAGCGCCTCGGTGGTGGCGCCGGGGCGTTCGACGTGGGCGACGAGGCGGGCGGAAACCTCCCGGTGCAGCTGAGCCCAGGCCGACCCGCCGGACAGGTTCAGCTCGGCGGCGAGCGCCTCCTCAGCCTCGCCCATCTGGTGGGCGGCGCCGACCTGGGCCCGGGCGACGGCGAAGACGTGATCGGCGGCCTCGCCGCTGGCGCCGGACAGCGCGTCGGCGTCGAAGCCGGCCAGCCAGGCGTCGAGGCGGCCGAACAGCGGCGCCAACGGTGCTGCGAGCACCCGCAGTTCGGACTCGAGGGCGGCGCCACGATCGTGGCGGGCGTCGGTGGTGGTGTGGAGGTAGACGTAGCCCTGCACGATGCGAAGTCGGTCGAGCAGGTGGTTGGTGGCGGCGATGACCTCGTCGACGGCGACGGCCGCCTCGTCGGTGACCGGCCGGGTGGCACCCTCGGCAGACGCCCGCACGTCGTGGTGCTCGTAGAGCGCGCCGAGGCGGGTCACGTCGGCACCGAGCGCCTCGTGAGCGGCGGCGAACTCGGGCGAGTCGAGCCCGCCGAAGATGGCCGTGGTATTCCAGCGGAGGGGGTCGTCGCTGTCGGTGGTGGTGTGGAGCACGTCGGTCACCCGCCGAGTCTCGCAGTCCCTCGCGGCGAACAGTGCCCGGCGCGCGGCGGTGGTCGGCCGAGCGTCCCGTGCAGCGACCGGTTCGGACCGGCTCCTACGATCGAGGTTCGTGGCCGAGCCCTTTCCCCGCCAGCGCGTCTCGTCCGGGTCCCCGTGGGAGCTGGTGGTCGGCTACAGCCGCGCCGTGCGGGTGGACGGCCGCATCTGGGTGGCGGGCACGTCGCCGAACTGGCCCGACGGTGAGGTCAACCCCGACGTCGAGGCGCAGACCCGACGGTGCTTCGAGATCATCGCCACCGCCCTCGCCGAGGCGGGCGCCACCCTCGCCGACGTGGTGCGCAGTCGCATCTACCTGGTCGACGCCGCCGACTTCACCACGGTGCGCGACGTGCACGGCGAGTTGCTGGGGGAGGCCCGACCGGCGTGCACGGCGGTGGTGGTGGCCGGCCTCCTCGACCCTCGCTGGCGGGTCGAGATCGAGGTCGATGCCGTCCTCCCACCCGAGCGCGTTCGCGAACCGTAGGCTCGCGGCGAGTAGCCCGACCGGGGGAAGGGAACGACTGCACGATGCCCACCAAGGCCTTCGATCCGACAACTGGGCGCGTCAGCGTCGAGTTCCGCCTCCCGCCCGAGGCCGGCGCGGAGGAGGCGTGGTTGTGCGGGGACTTCAACGACTGGTCCCTCGACGCCACCCCCATGCGCCCCACCGACGACGGTGCCCTCGTCACCACGCTCGAGCTCGACCCCGGCCGCAGCTACCGGTTCCGGTACTGGCTGGGGAACGATCAGTGGGAGAACGACTGGTCGGCCGACGCCTACGTCGAGAACGATTTCGGTGGCCACGACTCGGTGCTCACCCTGCCCGAGTCGGTGCACCCGCCCGCCGTCGACCCCGTCACACCGGTCGGCGTGGCGACGGCCAAGAAGGCGGGCGCCACGAAGGCGGCGTCGGCCAAGAAGGCCGCGCCGGCGAAGAAGGCTCCCGCCAAGAAGGCCGCCCCGGCGAAGGAAGCGGGGGCAAAGAAGGCAGCGCCCGCGAAGAAGGCCGCCAAGAAGCAGCGCTGACGAGGCGCCGGACCACCCGCCCGCCGCCGCAGGGGGGATGCCCGGTCCGTCGCACGACGGACCCACGACGACCGTCGGCGCCGGTACGGTGCGGCGATGGCGTGGCGACCCTCGGTTCGATCCGACGCGTTCGACGTCGCGCTCGCCGTGGTACTCGGCGCGCTCGCCGCGTTGTCGCTCTACGTGGGGGGCGATCCTTTCCTCACGGCGCCCGAGTTGGCGGACTACTCCCGCCCGTGGGGCATCGCCTGCCTGGCGGTGTTGCACCTGGCCCTGGCGGTCCGGCGCCGCTACCCGCTCGTCGTCGCCGTGGTGGTGACCGCCGCCTTCCTGCCCGTCCGCTTCCTCGACATCCCCGAGTTCCAGGTGGTGTCGGTCTCGCTGTTCATCGCCATCTACAGCGCCGGCGCCTACGGCGGGATCCGGCGCCACGCGGTGCGCGGGGTCATCGCCGCCGCCATCGGCGTACTCGTGGTCTGGACCGTCCTGCGCGACCCGTTCAGGCCGTACGAGGGCCGCATCCCCCTCGAGCTGCTCAACGCCTTCACCGCCGCCGTCAACGTCTTCTACGTCGCCGCCGCCTGGATGCTCGGTGACCTGGTGCGCACCCGGCGCCAGCGCGAGGCCCAGCTCGAGGTGCAGGCCGCGGTCCTGGAGGAGGCGCACGAGGAGCGGGCCCGCCGCGCCGTGCTGGCCGAGCGCATCCGCATCGCCCGCGAGCTCCACGACGTCGTCGCCCACCACGTGAGCGTCATGGGCGTCCAGGCCGGCGCAGCGCGTCGGGTGCTCGACGGACGCCCGGAGGCGGTACCCGAGTTGCTCGGCTCCATCGAGGACGCCAGTCGCCAGGCGGTGGCCGAGCTGCACCGCCTGCTCGGCTTCCTGCGCAGCGACGACGAGGTCGACGGCACGGGGCCCCAGCCCAGCCTCGCCCGCCTCGACGAGCTGGTGGGCCACATGCGCGACGCCGGCCTGTCGGTCGAGCTGACCGTCGACGGGCCGGTCGAGCCGGTGCCGGCCGGGATCGACCTGTCGGCGTTCCGCATCGTGCAGGAGGCGCTCACCAACACCCTGAAGCACGGCGGTCCGGGCAGCCACGCGGCGGTGGCCGTCGCCCGCCGAGAGGCGGCGCTCGAGGTGATCGTCACCGACGACGGCGCCGGCTCGGCCCAGCCGGCGGTCGACGGCGCCGCCGCGAACGGACACGGCCTGGTGGGCATGCGCGAGCGGGTTGCGCTCCACGGCGGGGAGCTGCGCACCGGCGAGGTCGGGAGCGGCTTCGAGGTGCGGGCGTGGTTCCCGGTCGGTGCTCGTCCGGCGGCGGTCGAGGCGTGAGCGGGGCCGAGCGGGCCACGACGTCATCCGGCGCCGCCGCCAGCCTGCGCGTCGTCGTCGTCGACGACCAGTCGCTGGTGCGCACCGGGCTCCGGTTGATCCTCGAGTCGGAGCCGGGCATCGAGGTGGTGGGCGAGGCCGGCGACGGGCGGGAGGCGATCGAGGTCGTGCGCCGCCTGCGCCCCGCGGTCGTGCTCATGGACATCCAGATGCCGGTGCTCGACGGGCTGGAGGCGACGCGCGTCATGACCGCCGAAGGTGTGAGGGTCGTCATCCTCACCACCTTCGAGCGCGACGACTACATCCTCGAGGCGATCCGGGCCGGCGCCAGCGGGTTCCTCCTGAAGAACGCCCCGCCCGAGGAACTGGTGGCGGCGGTCCGGGTGGTGGCCGAGGGCGACGCCCTGCTCTCGCCGTCAGTGACCCGGCGGGTGTTGGAGCGCATGGCCGGATCGACTCCCGAGCCCGGCCTCGCCGAGCGCCTGGACGACCTCACCGAGCGCGAGGTCGAGGTCCTCCGCCACATCGCCGCCGGACGATCGAACGCCGAGATCGCCGCGGTGCTGATCGTGGGGGAGGCGACGGTGAAGACCCACGTCTCGCGGGTGCTCATGAAGCTGGCGCTGCGCGACCGGGTGCAGGCCGTGGTGTACGCCTACGAGTGCGGCCTGGCCCGCCCTGGCGGGGCGCCTCCCACCGGCCCCGGCGGCTGACCGAGGATCCACCCTTGGGAGGAGCGTCCTTCACCCGCCGGCCGGACGACTCGGGGCCCGAAGCGGGGTACACCTGCTCCATGCTCGAACTCCTCGACCTCCAACGGCGTTTCGGCGATGTCGTGGCGCTGCGGTCGGTGACCATGCGCGTCGAGCCCGGCCGCCTCCACGGCTTCGTCGGGCGCAACGGCTCCGGGAAGACCACGACGATGCGTGTCGCGCTCGGCCTCATCCAACCCGACGGAGGAACCGTGCGCTGGCAGGGGGAGCCGGTGACCCCCGAGGTTCGTCGCCGCTTCGGCTACATGCCCGAGGAGCGCGGCCTGTACCCCAAGATGCACCTCGTCGACCAGATCGCCTTCTTCGGCGAGCTCGCCGGCATGGCACGCGCCGAGGCCCGGACCGCCGCCACCGGCTGGTTGGAGCGCCTCGGCCTCGCCGACCGCCTGGGTGACGAGGTCGACTCGCTGTCGCTGGGCAACCAGCAGCGCGTGCAGCTCGCCGCCGCCCTCGTCCACCAGCCCGAGCTCCTCGTGCTCGACGAACCGTTCTCCGGTCTCGACCCGGTCGGGGTGGACGTCCTGGCCGGCGTGCTGCAGGAGGAGGCCGCCAACGGCGTGGGCATCGTGTTCTCCAGCCATCAACTCGAGCTGGTCGAGAAGTTGTGCGACGAGGTCACCATCGTCGAGGACGGCGCCGTGGTCGCCAGCGGTCCCATCCCGGAGCTGCGGACGGCGCACGCCCAGCCCCGGTTGCGCGTCGAGCTGGAGGGCGGCTGGTCCCAGTGGGCCGAGGGCCTGCCCGGTGTGCGATTGGTCGACCGCCACAACGGCGAGCTGGTGTTCGAGTTGGCCGACGGCGTCGACGACCAGGGCGTGCTCGACGCCGCCCGCGCCGCCGGCCGAGTCCGCACCTTCGCCCGGGTGGTGCCCACCCTGGCCGAGATCTTCCGCGACATGCTGCGCGCTGGGGACGCCGCCACCACCGACGGCGAGGATGGGCGACCAGCATCGCCCGTGCCGGCGGAGGTCGGGGGATGACCGAGCCCAGCGAGGGCATGCCGGGTCGCCCGGCCGATGGGGTCCGGGGGCGCAGCCCCCGAGCAGGGATGACCGGGTCGCATGCCGTGCGCCTCGTCGCCGCTCGCGAGGTCCGCGAGCGGTTGCGGTCCAAGGCGTTCAGAACCTCCAGCGTCATCACCCTCTTGTTCATCCTCGCCGCCGCCATCTTGCCCGGCCTCCTCACCACCTTCGACGACGAGGCCACCTCCTACGACGTCGGGGTGGTCGGCGAGGTCCCGGAGGGCTTCGGCGCAGCCCTCGACGACGTGGCCGGCGCCTTCGGTGACTCGACCGTCGAGGTGCGCGACGTCGACGACGCCGCCACCGCCGAGACGCTGGTGACCGACGGCGACCTCGACGCCGCCGTCGTCGACACCACGTCGATCCTCGTCGACGAGGACATCGACCCCGAGCTCGGCGCCATCATCCAGACCGCCCACCGCCAGCTGGCCGGCGTCGCCGCCCTCGCGGGGACCGGCCTCACTGGCGAAGAGGCGGCCGCCGCGCTCGACCCCGAACCGCTCGCCGTCGATGCCCTCGACCCCCCCAGCGACGACGCCGACCAGCGCCGGGGCGTGGCGTTCGTCGGGACCGTCCTGTTGTTCGGCCAGATCTTCGGCTTCGGGTTCTGGGTGGCCAGCGGCGTGGTGGAGGAGAAGTCGTCGCGGGTCATGGAGGTGCTCCTCGCCAAGCTCACCCCGACCCAGCTCCTCACCGGCAAGGTCCTCGGCATCGGGTTGGTCGCCTTCGCCCAGCTGCTGGCGTTCGTCGGCATCGGCCTCGGGGCGGCCACCGCCAGCGGGACGATCGACCTCCCGGCCGAGGTCATCCCGATCGCCCTGGTGGTGCTCGGTTGGTTCGTGCTCGGCTTCGCCTTCTACGCCTGCCTCTTCGCCATGGGCGGTGCCCTGGCGAGTCGCACCGAGGAACTGCAGAGCACCACCGGCCCGATCACCTTCATCGCCATGATCAGCTACTTCGGGGCGGTGTTCGCCAACGGTTCGCCCGACAGCGTCCTCGCCCGGGTGATCAGCGTCCTGCCGCCGTCGGCGCCGCTGACCATGCCGGTGCGCATCGCCACCGGCGACGCCGCCCTGTGGGAGATCGGCCTCGCCATCATCCTGCTGTTGGGCGCCGTCGCCCTGCTGCTCCCGTTCACCGCCCGGGTCCACGCCGGCGCCGCCCTGTTCACCCGGGGTCAGCTCAAGCTGGGCCAGGCCCTGCGCCGAGCCGAGCAGTAGCGCCGCCGCCTGGC
>JBBJOU010000061.1:0-9283 GCA_037724305.1 Acidimicrobiales bacterium | reverse complement strand
CTGACTACGCCGTCAGGCGGGAACGGGCTCGCGCTCGGCCACGGCCGGGGTCGTGGGCGCCGCTGCCGGGGAGGCGACGACGTTCGGCGTCGGCGGTGTCGTCACCGGGCGGCCGACCCAGCCGTAGGCGAGGCCGACGAGGAGGCCGCCGCCGAGGACGTTGCCGGGGACGGTCCAGGCCAGGTTGCGGACGAGCATCGACCAGTCGGCGCTGCCCTCGAAGACGCCGATGCTGAACAGGGTGGCGTTGGCGATCGAGTGCTCGAAGCCGGAGGCGATGAAGGCGAGGAGCGCCCACCACAGGACGACGAGCTTGGCCACGTCACTCTTGGTGCGGGCCGCCATCCACAGCCCGAGGCACACCAGCAGGTTGCACAGCACCGAGCGCCACAGCAGCTGAGGGCCGCTGGCGGCGTCCTTGGCGGCGGTGAGGGAGGCGACGAGGGCTGCGCCTGGGCCGCCGTCGAGGGTGCCACCGCCGTGCACGAGGGCGGCGAAGCCGATCGAGCCGACGATGTTGCCGACGAGCGATCCCACCCACACCAGCGCCAGGTCGCGACCGCTGACCCGGCGGGCCATCAGGCCCTGGAGCATCACCATCACGTTGCCGGTGAACAGCTCGGCGCCGGCGAAGACCACCAGGGTCAGGGCGACGCCGAACACCGCGCCCATGATGAGCTTGGCGAACGGGCTGGCGGCGGCGGCGAAGGGGCCGCCCACGCTCAGCAGCAGGACGACGGCGATGCCGACGAAGGCCCCCGCCAACGCGGAGAGCAGCAGGTAGCGCAGGGGCTGGGTGCGCACCTGGGCCGTCTTGGTGACGGCGGCGTCGCCGTGGGCGGCGAGCGCCTCGGGGATGGGGACGGGCACGGTGGGATTCCTCCGGGTCGGGATGCGCGGGAGCGGCTCGGGATGGGCGGGTCAGGCGGACGACGACGCCACGGCGACAGGGACGGGCGTGGGTTCGAGCTCGGGCTCGGGACCGGTGGCCCAGCGGTCGGCCATCACCGCCTCGAGGTGGGCGGCGAAGGCGTCGGCGCCGATGCGGCGCACGGTGGTGCCGATGGCCTCCTCACCGTGGCGCAGCGCCTCCCAGGCGCCGACCACGGTGCCGACGGCGGCGGGCACGTCCTCGGCGGCCACCCGGCCGACGGCCTCACCGACGATGCCGCGACGCAGGTCGGCGCCGAGGTAGAGGTGGTAGCCGTCGCGGGTCTTCCCACCGACACGCACCTTCGAGCCGGCGAGGCCGATGTCGCCGGCCTGGTGCTGGGCGCAGCTGTTGGGGCACCCCGAGACGTGCACCCGCAAGGCCGAGTTGCGCCCGAGCGCCGGGCTCTCCAGCAGCGTGTGGCCCGCGGCCGGTGCCTCGGTGATGCCGAGGGCGCACACCGCCGACCCGGTGCACGCCCGTACGCGGGCGACGTGGCCCTCGCCGAGCAGGTGCAGACCTCGCTCGCGGAGCGCGGCCCGCACCGCCGCCACCTGGTCGTGGGGCACGTCGCGCAGCACCACGTCCTGGTCGCGTGACAACACGAGGTGACCGTCGGCGTGGCGGTCGGCGAGGTCGGCCAGCAGCTCGAGCTCGCTGGCGTTGGTGTCGCCGAGGGGCACGTCGATGGTGAGCAGGCACCGTCCCGGCTGGCGCTGGGGCCGCACCCCGGCCGACCAACCCCCGGGGGGGCCCTGGCCGAGCACGGCGACCCGGTCGGTCTCGGCGAGCACGTCGGCGGGCGGCGCCGGCGGGTGCGGGCGGTCCCGGGCGGCGGCGAAGGCCTGGTCCCACGCCGCCCGGAAGCCGTCGGTGCCCAGTTGAGCGACGACGAACTTCATGCGCCCCTTGGCCGGGTGCTCGAGATCGCCGTGCTCGACGAACAGCTCGACCAACGCCTCGGCGGCGGCCGGTACATCGGCG
Organism: Acidimicrobiales bacterium; assembly: GCA_037724305.1. GTDB lineage: Bacteria > Actinomycetota > Acidimicrobiia > Acidimicrobiales > JACDCH01 > JBBJOU01. The sequence goes on along the minus strand of JBBJOU010000061.1, from coordinate 7,368 downwards.
CGCGCCACGAAGGAGCTGAGCTGCACGGCCAGGGCCGGGGCCTTGCCCAGGCTGCCGCCGGCCCACAGCTCGTAGCCTGCCTCGCCGTCGCGCACCACCGAGACGAACCCGGCGTCCTGGAGGAGGGCGTCCTCGCGACAACGGGGGGAGCCGCCGAAGCTCATGTTGATGCGACTGGGGAGCACGACGTTGAGCTCGGCCGAGCGGGCAACGATGGCGTCGCTCACCCGGCGGGCGTCGGGGAAGCAGTCGAAGGGTTCGTCGAGGCCGAGGCCGGCATCCTCGGAGCAGATGACGTTGCGCAGCGTGTGGCCGCAGGCCGCGCGGGTCGACAGCCCGGCCCGCTCGACGCCGGCGAGGACCTCGGGCACCGCCGCGGCCGCCACCCAGTGGAACTCGATGTTCTGGCGGGTGGTGAGGTGGAGCCAGTCCTCGGACTCGGCGCGCCCGAGGCGGGCGAGGGCGCGAGCCTGGGCGGTGGGCAACACACCGCCCGGGATGCGCACCCGCACCATGAACACGCCGTCCTGGAGCTGGGTGCAGACCCCGTGGGTCTTGAGGGCGTACCGGTCCTCGGGCGTGAGCCAGGCGTCGCCCTCGGCGGCGAGGCGCTCGAGGTCGACGTGGAGCCCGGCCGCCTTGGCGGCGGGAATGTTCGGTGCGGCCATGGCGTCATCCTCGCTGCCCGTCGTTGCCGACGGATGTTCCCCGCGTGACCCCTCGACGGCGCTCGGCGCACACCGCCCCGCCGGCGGCGTGCGCACGGGTTCATGCGCGCGTCACGCAGAGATCACGTAGCCGCGGCGGGCGACGGCGCTGACCCCCAGGTGGCCGTCCAGGCGCCGGCGCAGGCGCCCGACCGCGGCCTCGACGGCGTGGGCGTCGGCCATCCCGGCGCCGCCCCAGATCCGATCGAGCAGCGCGTCCTTGGCCACCACGACACCGGGACGACCGAGGAGCTCGGCCAGCACCGCCCGCTCGCGCTGGGGGAGGTCGACGGCGACGCCGTCGACCACGACCGAGGCGGCCCGCAACAACACGCGTCGTCCGCCGACGGCCACGGTCGCCGCCCGGTCGCCGACGGTGGCGTGCTCGGCCAGGGCCAGGACCATGGCACCGAGGCGGTGCCGCGACGGCTCGACCGCCGGGGTCACCCCCAGGGCGAGCGCCGACTCGGTGCACACCGGGCCGATGCTGACGGCGGCCACCGGTCCGTTCAGGGCGGTCCGCAGCTCGACGGCCCGGCCGGCGTCGGCGGCGACGTGGAACAGGTTGTGCAGGGCGGGGGCGGCGGTGAAGGTGACGGCGTCGAGGCGGCCGTCACAGGCGGCTGCGATCAGGCGGAGGGCGGGGTCGAGGTCGTCGGGGAGCTGCCAGCGGTAGACGGGGACGTCGACCACCTCGGCGCCGAGGCGGCGCAGGGCGTCGCCCACCGGGGTCCCGGTACCGCCGTCGAGCTGGACCGCCACCCGACGTCCGGCGACCCCGGCGGCCGCCAAGTGGGCGACGACCTCTCGCCCCGTGCCTCCCGGCGCTTGCCACACCACGTCGAGCCCAACGGTCGTGGCCGCGCCGGCGGCCTTGGGGCCCCGGGCCACGACCTCAGCGTCGCCGAGGGCGGCGAGCAGGCGGTCGCCGAGGCCGACGGCGTCGGCGGCCTCGAACCACCCGCGTGTGCCCAGTCCGGTGGTGAGCACCACCACCTCCGGCGGCGCAGCCACCACCGCCTCAATCGCCGCCCGCAGGCCCTCGTTGGCACCGAGGGGCAACGTGCGGATCGCCGGCCCGACGACCACCCGCGCCCCCCGGCGGGCCAGCAACTCGACCTGCTCCTCGGCGCGCCGGTCGGCGGTGACGCCAACCGTCCAGCCGACCAGTGCGCTGCCCACGTCGGCCGAGGGTGCCACGACCCTGTTGCCGGCATGTTTCCGGCAGGTGGCATGAGCCCTCGGTGGGCGGTACCGCCGGGTGATGCGCCAGTCAACGCCGTGTTTCGCCGGGCTCACGCGATCCCCCCGGCGCCGGTCGCCGCGCGACGCCGAGCGTTGACGGGCCGGCAACGTCGCCCGTACGGGCGACGTGTTCACTCCCCCGCATGGACGCTCGAGGGTTCCGTTCCGCCGGCCACGCCCCCAGCCTGGGAGCCGCCCTGATCCACTTCGACATCTCGTTCATGGTCTGGGTGCTGCTCGGTGCGCTCGGTGCTTTCGTCGCCGCCGACCTCGGGCTGTCGCCGCTGCAGTCGGGGTTGATGGTGGCGGTGCCGCCCCTCGGGGGCTCGGTGTTCCGGCTGATCGTCGGCACGCTGGCCGACCGGGTCGGCATCAAGCGCACCGGTCTCGTCACCCTGGGCCTCACCTTCGTACCCCTCACCTGGGGGTGGCTGGCCGGCGGGACCTACGGCCAGGTCCTCGGCATCGGCCTGCTGCTCGGTGTGGCCGGCGCCAGCTTCGCGGTGGCGCTCCCGCTGGCCAGCCGCTGGTACCCCCCGGAGCACCAGGGCCTGGCCATGGGCATCGCCGGGGCCGGCAACTCCGGCACGATCATCGCCGCGCTGGCGGCGCCCCGCCTGGCCGAACACGTCGGCTGGCACGCCGTCTTCGGCTTGGCCACCATCCCCGTCGCCACCGCCTGGCTGTTGTTCGCGCTGCTCGCCAAAGAGCCGCCCCGACCGACGGCGGCCGGCGGCCGCGGGGTGTTCGCCCTCCTCGCCGAGGCCGACGCCCGGTGGCTCTGCGGGCTCTACATGGTCACCTTCGGTGGCTTCGTCGGCCTCTCCGGCTACCTCCCGCTCTTCATGGTCGACCGCTTCGAGCTCACCAAGGTCACCGGCGCCGGCTACGCCGCGTTGTGCGCTGCCGCCGGCTCGCTCCTGCGCCCGCTCGGCGGCGTACTGGGTGACCGCATCGGCGCCATCCGGGTGCTCGGCGTGGTCCTCGCCGCCGCGACCGGGTTGGGGCTCGCCCTCGCCGCGCTGCCCTCACTCCCCCTCACCGTCGGGGCCCTGTTCGTGCTCATGGGTGCGCTCGGCGCCGGCAACGGCGCGGTGTTCTGCCTCGTCGGCGCCCGATTCGGTGACCGCATCGGCGCCATGACCGGCCTCGTCGGCGCCGCGGGCGGCGTGGGCGGCTTCCTCCTCCCGTTCGTCCTCGGCGCCCTGCGCCAGGCCACCGGCAGCTTCGGCTCCGGGTTCGTCGTGCTGGGCGCCGCCGCCGCGCTCACCGCCTTCCGCCTGCATTCGCGGCGCGACGTCGGCGGCGGTGCCGGGTCATCCGACCAGGGCCCCGACCGCGACGTCGGCACCGAGGCTCACGCCCCGACCCGGACCGGCGACGAGGCCGACCACCCGGTGCGCCCCTCGGGCGGCCGGGTCGAGGTCCACGCGGCGGCCGCCCTGACCGAGCGACCGTGACCGACGTCGCCGATCGCGGGGGCGTCGACGCCGCCCTGATCGAGCGCTCCGGCCGCAAGTCCGGCAGGGCGGTCGGCGACGACGCCGACGACCTGCGAACGCCCCTCGACGAGTGGCTCGCCGTCCAGGCCGACCTCAGCGCCGTCGAGCGGTTCTCGCGGGCCGACGACGCCGGCCGGGCGGGGCGTGGCACCGGCACCTGGCACGACGTCGTGCCCCTCGAACGGCCCGGCCCGCAGGAGCGCTACGCCTTCGAGGTCGACCTCGACTCGTGCACGGGGTGCAAGGCCTGCGTGGCCGCCTGCAACAGCCTCAACGGCCTCGACCCCGGTGAGTCCTTCCGCACCGTCGGCGTCCTCGTGGGGCTCGACAACGGCGGCGCGGCGGTGCAGCAGACCGTCACCACCGCCTGCCACCACTGCGCGGACCCGGCCTGTCTCACCGGCTGCCCGGTCGACGCCTACGAGGTCGACGTCAGCACCGGGATCGTCGCCCACCTCGACGACCAGTGCATCGGGTGCGGGTACTGCACCCTCACCTGCCCCTACGAGGTGCCCCGCATGAACGAGCGGCTCGGCATCGTCCGCAAGTGCGACCTGTGCCGGGGCCGCCTGGCCGAGGGTGAGGCCCCCGCCTGCGCCCAGGCGTGCCCCACCGGCGCCATCGCCGTGCGGGTGGTGGACCGGGCGGAGGCCGCCCCGACCGCGACGGTCGGCGCGGCGGCGCCGCTCCGGTTGGTACCAGGGGCGCCCGCCTCGGCGCTGACCCGCCCCTCGACGGTCTACCGCAGCCGCCGCGGCCTGCCCGAGACGATGGTCGCCACCGACGCCGCCAGCGCGCCGACCGCCCACGGCCACCCGGCGCTGGCGGTGATGCTCGTGCTCACCCAGGTGGCGGTCGGGGCCCTCATCATCGACCAGGGCGTCGTGGTGCTCGCCCCCGACGACGCCGCCACGCTGGAACCGTGGGGGCCGCTGCTGGGCTTCGCCACCGGCGGGCTCGCCCTGGGGGCCAGCGTCCTGCACCTGGGCCGTCCCCGCTACGCCCTGCGGGCCGTCATCGGGTTCCGCCACTCGTGGCTGTCCCGTGAGATCGTCGCCTTCGGCTTCTTCGCCGGGCTCGCCGCCCTCAACGCCGGCATGGCCCTCCTCGGACCGGAGCCCGGCGCCGCCGCCGCCGCCCTGCGCGCCGCGGCGGTGCTGGCGGGCATCGCCGGCATCGCCTGCTCGGTCCTGCTCTACGCGGTCACCGGTCGCGACTGGTGGCGGGTGGCGGTCACCGGGCCCAAGTTCGCCCTCACCGCCGTCGTGGGTGGCCTGGCCGCCGTGCTCGCGGTGGCGGCCGTCGTCGAACCCGATCCGATGGCGGCGCCGATCGCTGCCCTCCTCGCCGCCGCCACCGCCGTGAAGCTGGCCACCGAGGCGGCGTTCCTGCGCCACCGCGGCGGCGACCCCGCCGACACCCGCACCCGGAGCGCGCGCTTGCTCACCGGCGCGCTGGGCGCCATCACCGCGTGGCGCTTCGCCCTCGGGTCGCTCGGCGGGCTCGTCCTGCCGCTCATGCTGGTGGCCTGCCTGCGATCGGACCCGGTGCCGCGGCTGGCGGTGCCCCTGCTCGGGGTGGCGGCGCTGCTCGTGGTCGTGGTCGGCGAACTGCTCGAGCGGCTCACGTTCTTCACCGCCTCGGTGGCTCCCCGCATGCCCGGATCGCGACGATGACCCCTACCGCCGCCGCCACCGGGCGTCGCCCATGACACCGTTGCAGCCGAAGCGCCACGGCCCCCTCACCGCCGAGCTCGACCGGGCGCCGTCGCACCTCGGCCTCCCGCAGGTGCCGGCGCGGTCGGCTCCCTCGGCCGTGACCTCGATGATCTGCGGCTTCTGCTCCACTGGCTGCTCGCTCGACATCCACCTCCGCGACGGGAACGCCGTCGGCCTGTCGCCCACCGAGGGCCACCCCGTGAACCTGGGCATGGCCTGTCCCAAGGGGTGGGAGTCGCTCACCCCGCTCGCCGCCACCGACCGGGCCACCACCCCCCTGCTGCGCGACGGCCACGGCTCGCTCCGTCCCGCCGCCTGGCCCGAGGCGTTGAGCGCCTTCGTCGACGGGGTCCGGGCGGTGCAGGCCGAGCACGGGCCCGACTCGTTCGCCTTCCTGTCGACCGGCCAGATCCCCACCGAGGAGATGGCCCTGCTCGGCGCGCTGGCCAAGTTCGCCATGGGGATGCGCCACGGCGACGGCAACACCCGCCAGTGCATGGCCACCTCCGCGGTGGCCCACAAGCAGTCGTTCGGCTTCGACGCCCCGCCCTACACCTACGCCGACTTCGAGGCGTCCGACGTCATCGTCCTGGTCGGTTCCAACCTGTGCATCACGCACCCGATCATGTGGGAGCGCATCCGGCGCAACCCCCACCACCCCGCCATCGTCGTCGTCGACCCCCGCGTCACCGAGACGGCCATGGCCGCCACCGACCACGTCGCGCTGCGGCCGGCGTCGGACCTCACCCTTCTCTACGGCATCGCCCACCTCCTCGTGCGCGACGGTCACGTCGACCGCGCCTTCGTCGACGCCCACACCACCGGCGTCGACGCCTACATCGACCACGTCGCCGCCTTCGGGCCCGAGCGCGTGGCGGCCGAGACCGGGGTGCCGGTCGACCAGATCGAGCGGCTGGCCACCCTCATCGGCACCGGCGAGCGAGTGTCGCTGTGGTGGACCATGGGCGTGAACCAGAGCCACCAGGGGGTGCGCACCGCCCAGGCGATCATCGCCCTGGCCCTGCTCACCGCCAACATCGGCCGACCGGGCACCGGTGCCAACTCGATCACCGGCCAGTGCAACGCCATGGGGTCACGCCTGTTCTCCAACACCACCAACCTCTTCGGCGGTCGCGACTTCACCGACGCCGGAGACCGGGCCGCCGTCGCCGGCATCCTCGGCATCGACGACCACGCCATCCCCGATCAACCGAGCTTCGCCTACGACCAGATCGTCGAGGGGATCAACCAGGGCACCATCCGCGGGCTGTGGGTCATCGCCACCAACTCGGCGCACTCGTGGATCAACCACACCGACCTGCACGATCTGCTCGGCCAGCTCGACCTGCTCGTGGTCCAGGACCTCTACACCACCACCGAGACCGCCCAGCGGGCACACATCGTGCTGCCCGCCGCCGGCTGGGGCGAGAAGGAGGGCACGTTCATCAACAGCGAGCGGCGCTTCGGGCTCATCCACCGGGTGGCGGCGGCGCCCGGCCAGGCCTTGGCCGACTTCGCCATCTTCAAGCTGGTCGCCGACGCCTGGGGCGCCGGCGCCATGTTCGAGGAGTGGTCGTCGCCGGAGGCCGTCTTCGCCATCCTGCGCCGCCTCTCCGCCGGCCGGCCCTGCGACTTCACCGGCATCAACTCCTACGCCTCCATCGCCGAGCACGACGGCATCCAGTGGCCCTACCCGGCCGGCAGCGAACCGCTCGCCCGGGGCGCGGAGCGCCGATTGTTCGCCGACGGTCGCTTCTTCACCCCCGACGGCCGGGCCCGGTTCCTCTGCGACGAGCCCCGGGCGCCGGTGGAGACGACGTCCGACCGCTACCCGTTCGTGCTGCTCACCGGGCGGGGCTCGTCGGCCGAGTGGCACACCGGCACCCGCACCGCGAAGTCGGCGATCCTGCGCAGCCTGTCGGCCCAGGAACCCCAGGTCGAGCTGCACCCCGACGACGCCGCCGGGCTCGGCATCGAGGCCGACGCCTGGGTGACGGTCCGCTCGGCGCGAGGCTCGATGCGGGCGAGGGCGTTCCTCACCCCCACCGTCGGCCGGGGCCGGGTGTTCGTGCCCATGCACGCCGCCACCACCAACCGCCTGACCTTCCCCGCCTTCGACCCCCACTCCCGCCAACCCGCCTACAAGCACGCCGCCGTCGCCGTCACCCTCCCCGAACCCTGGGACTGACCCCGCCC
>JBBJOU010000060.1:0-9331 GCA_037724305.1 Acidimicrobiales bacterium | reverse complement strand
CCAGCCGCTGCGACTCCGGGACGGGTGGCCCCGCGGCACCCACCGCCGCTGCGCCGCCGCTACCAGACGGTGCCGGCGGCCTTGCAGGTGACGCAGACGTCGGTGGTGGGGAGGGCCTCGAGGCGGGGCTCGCCGATGGGCTGGCCGCACAGGCGGCAGGTCTGCCACTGGCGCGACTTCGAGCGGGTGAGGGCGTCGTCGATGCGCTTCAACACCTCGGTGTCCTCGGCGGCGAGGGAGCGGAGGCGGTCGCGCTCGACGAGCGTGCCGTCGAGCTCGGCGCCGCCCTCGTCGTCGGCGCCGCCGACGTCGTCGGCGTCGACGGTGAGCGTGTCGTACTCGGTGAGGGTCCGGGCGAGGCGTGCCTCGGTCTCGGCGCGAAGCGCGGTGAGGCGGGCGCGGTGGGCGCTGACGGCAGAGGTCCGTGCCATGGGGTGCATCCGTTCGGCGGGTAGGAAGGTCCGAGAACCTAGCGGCGTCACGGCCGGTTGCGGCGATCGCGATCGCCGGGGGGTTCGCTCGGGCGACCGATGATCGGACGACCGAGTATCCTGGCCTCGTGGCTGTCGCTTCTCTCCACGTGCCCGCCCGGCCGGTGCGGATCGTGACGGCGACGAGCCTGTTCGACGGGCACGACGCCTCCATCGGGATCATGCGGCGGATCCTGCAGGCCCAAGGGGCGGAGGTCATCCACCTGGGACACAACCGGTCGGTCGACGAGGTCGTGACCGCAGCGGTCCAGGAGGACGCCCAAGGCATCGCCCTGTCGTCGTACCAGGGCGGCCACCTCGAGTACTTCGGCTACCTCGTCGACCGCCTCCGTGCCCTCGGCTTCGGCCACGTGCGGGTGTTCGGCGGCGGCGGCGGTGTGATCGTGGCCGACGAGATCGCCCAGCTCGAGGCGCACGGCGTGACCCGGGTGTTCTCGCCCGAGGACGGCCAGCGCCTCGGCCTCGCCCGCATGGTCAACACCATCATCGAGGCGTGCGACGTCGAGCCGCCGCCGCCCCCGCTCGCGCTGACCGACCTCCTCACCGGCGACCATCGCGCCCTCGCCCGGGTCATCAGCGCCCTCGAGGCGGGCACCCTCGCGCCCGCCCTCGTCGCCGAGTTGCGGGCCGCCGCCGCCGCCCGCCCCGTGCCCGTCCTCGGCATCACCGGCACCGGCGGGTCGGGCAAGTCGTCGCTGACCGACGAACTGGTGCGCCGCTTCCGGCTCGACCAGGAGGACAAGCTCCGCATCGCGGTGCTGGCCGTCGACCCCACCCGGCGCCGGAGCGGCGGTGCCCTGCTGGGCGACCGCATCCGCATGAACGCCATCGACTCGCCCCAGGTGTTCTTCCGCTCGCTGGCGACCCGGTCGTCGCGGGAGGAGGTGCCGGTCGCCCTCGACGACGCGGTGGCGGCGTGCCGGGCGGCCGGTTTTGACCTGGTGGTGGTGGAGACGCCCGGCATCGGCCAGGGCGACGCCGCCGTCATCGACCACGTCGACGTCTCGCTCTACGTCATGACCCCCGAGTTCGGGGCGGCGTCGCAGCTCGAGAAGATCGACATGCTCGACCTCGCCGACGTCGTGGCCATCAACAAGTTCGAGCGCCGGGGCGCCGAGGACGCGCTGCGCGATGTCCGCCGCCAGGTCCAGCGCAACCAGGAGCGGTTCGACACGCCACCCGAGGCGTTGCCGGTCTTCGGCACCATCGCGTCACGGTTCAACGACGACGGCGTCACCGCCCTCTACCAGCACCTGCGCGCCGTCATCGTCGCCCAGGGCGCGCCGCTGTCGTCCGGCACCCTCACCCCGGTCGACGTGCGGGCGAGCACGCTCGTCCACCAGCTCGTCCCGTCAGCCCGGGTGCGCTACCTGGCCGAGATCGCCGAGGCCGTCCGGGCCCACCACCGCCACACGCAGGAACAGGTCACCGCCGCCCGCCGCCACCAGCACCTGACCGCCACCCGCGACGAGCTCGCCGCCGCCGGGCGCCCCACCGACGACGTCGACGCTCTCGTGGCCGACGCCGCCGCCGCCGTCAGCGTCGACACCCGGGCCCTGCTCGACGCCTGGCCGATCCTCGCCGACGCCTACTCGAGCGACGAGTACGTCCGCACCGTGAACGGGCGCGAGCAGCGGACCGCGCTCACTCGTACGTCGCTGTCGGGCAACCCGATCCGCCGGGTCTCGCTGCCCCGCGACTCCGACGACGGCGAGCTGGTGCGGTTCCTGCGGTCCGAGCACCTGCCCGGGTACTTCCCCTTCACCGCCGGCGTGTTCGGGTTCAAGCGTGAGAACGAGGACCCCGCCCGCATGTTCGCCGGCGAGGGCGACGCCTTCCGCACCAACGCCCGCTTCCGCTACCTGGCCGCCGGCCAACCCGCCACCCGGCTCTCGACCGCCTTCGACTCGGTGACCCTCTACGGTTTCGACCCCGCTGAGCGCCCGGACATCTACGGCAAGGTCGGCAACGCCGGGGTGTCCATCGCCACCCTCGACGACATGGCCGTGCTCTACGACGGCTTCGACCTGTGCGACCCGACCACATCGGTGTCGATGACGATCAACGGGCCCGCCCCGACCATCCTCGCCATGTTCCTGAACGTGGCCGTCGACCAGCAGCTGGCGCGCTTCGAGGCCGAGCACGGCCGACCGCCGACCGACGACGAAGCCGCCGCCGCGCAGGCCCACGCGCTCTCGACGGTGCGGGGCACGGTGCAGGCCGACATCCTGAAGGAGGACCAGGGCCAGAACACCTGCATCTTCTCCACCGAGTTCGCCCTCGGGATGATGGCCGACGTCGCCCAGTGGTTCGTCGAGCACGACGTCCGCAACTTCTACTCGGTGTCGATCTCCGGCTACCACATCGCCGAGGCGGGCGCCAACCCCATCAGCCAGTTGGCCTTCACCCTCGCCAACGGCTTCACCTACGTCGAGGCGTACCTCGCTCGCGGGCTGGCCATCGACGACTTCGCCTCCAACCTCTCGTTCTTCTTCTCCAACGGGATGGACCCCGAGTACACCGTGCTCGGGCGGGTCGCCCGGCGGATCTGGGCGGTCGCCATGCGCGACCGCTACGGCGCCGACGAGCGGGCCCAGAAACTGAAGTACCACATCCAGACATCGGGACGGTCGCTGCACGCCCAGGAGATGGCGTTCAACGACATCCGCACCACCCTGCAGGCGTTGTGCGCCATCAACGACAACTGCAACAGCCTCCACACCAACGCCTACGACGAGGCGGTCACCACCCCTGGCCAGGAGTCGGTGCGCCGGGCGCTCGCCATCCAGCTCGTCATCGGTCGGGAGTGGGGGCTGGCCATGAACGAGAACCCGTTGCAGGGCAGCTACATCGTCGACGAGCTCACCGAGCTGGTCGAGGTGGCGGTGCTGGCCGAGCTCGACCGCATCAGCGAGCGGGGCGGGGTGCTCGGCGCCATGGAGACCGGCTACCAGCGGGGCCGCATCCAGGACGACTCCATGCGCTACGAGCACGCCAAGCACGACGGCAGCCTGCCCATCGTCGGGGTCAACACCTTCCGCAACCCCGACGGCGAGCCCGCCCATCACACCGTCGCCCTGGCCCGCTCCACCGACGAGGAGAAGCAGCGCCAGCTCCAGCGCCTCGCCGAGTTCCGCGCCCGGACCGCGCCGGAGCGCCCCGCGGCGCTGGCCCGCCTGCGCGACGCCGCCCTCCGGGGCGAGAACCTCTTCGCCGTCCTGATGGACGTCGTGCGCTACGCCAGCCTCGGCGACATCACCGACACCCTCTTCGAGGTCGGCGGCAGATATCGGAGGAACGTCTGACATGGGCGGCGGACGCAGACCCTTCGCGGCGCAGCCGCCCCCACGGCGCCGGGAGCCGACCCGACAACTCGACGCACTCGCCGAGGCGCGGCGGCAGTGGGAGACGCGGGGGTTGGCGGAGCCGGTGGCGATGGCGGCCACCACGGCCCTCATGCGGGCCCAGCAGCTGGCGTCGCAGGCGGTCGAGCGGGCGCTGCGCCCGCTCGGGCTGTCGTTCGCCCGCTACGAGGCGCTCATGTTGCTGTCGTTCTCGCGTACCGGCAGCCTGCCCCTGTCGAAGGTGGGGGAGCGCCTCCTGGTGCATCCCACCAGCGTCACCAACACCGTCGACAAGCTCGAGCAGCAGGGCCTCGTCCGTCGGGATCGCCACCCCTCCGACCGGCGCACGACCCTGGCCACCATCACGCCTGACGGCCGGGCCCTGGCCCAGCGGGCCACCGCGGTCATGGGTGAGGTCCGCTTCGGGATGCCTCTCGACGACGACGACGCCGAGGCGCTGGTGACCCTGCTCACCCGGCTGCGAGCCGCGGGCGGCGACGCGCCGGACGCGCACGTTCTACGCTCTGTCGTCTCAGGAGGTCCGGCGGCGCAGGAGGTCCAGTGATGAACGGTTCGGTCGTGCACTTCGAGGTCCCGTTCGACGATGGTGACCGAGCGCGAAGCTTCTATCGGGACGTGTTCGGTTGGCAGATCCAGCCGATGCCGGGGATGGACTACACCATCGTGTCGACGGGGCCGGCCGGTGACGACGGCATGCCGGGTGAACCCGGCTACATCGGCGGCGGGATGTTCCAACGAGCGGCGCCGGTGGCGACCCCGGTGATCGTGCTGGCCGTCGACGACATCGACGCCACCCTGGCCGAGGTGGCGTCCCGCGGTGGCGCCACCGTCCGCGCCAAGGAGCCGGTCGGCGACATGGGTTTCGCCGCCTACTTCACCGACTGCGAAGGCAACCTCATGGGCCTCTGGCAGAGCGCGCCGTAGCGACCCGTCGAACCCGACGTGTGCGGCGGCCGCTCACGGGGCACAGGATCGCCATGGCCCAGGATGCGCTCACGCTGTTGAAGGACGACCACAAGGAGTTGGAGGCGCTCTTCAAGAAGTTCGAGAGCGCCGGCCCCCGTGCGCACAAGTCCAAGCGCACCCTCGTCGACAAGATGATCCGAGAACTGTCGGTGCACGCTGCGGTCGAGGAGCAGGTGCTCTATCCCGTGACCCGACAGCTCTTCGAGGACGACCTCGGCAGCGACGTCCTCGAGGCGCTCGAGGAACACCTGGCGGCCAAGCGCCTCCTCGCCGACCTCGACGGGATGGACCCCCAGCACGAGCGCTTCGACGCCAAGGTGACGGTGCTCATGGAGAGCGTGCGCCACCACGTCGAGGAGGAGGAGAAGGAGCTCTTCCCCGAGCTGAAGAAGCGCATCAAGCCGGCGGCGCGCCAGGAGCTCGGCGGGATCATCGCCGAGGCCAAGAAGGTGGCCCCCACCCGAGCGCACCCGAACGCGCCTGACGAGCCCCCGGGGAACACCGTCGCCACCTCCGTCGCCGCCCTGCTCGACCGGGCGCGCGACGCCGGCGCCGCCGCTGTCGGCGGCGCCAAGGCCGGGGTGCGGGCCGGCGCCCGCAAGGCCCGTTCGTGAGCGGAGGAGGCGACGCCGCCGGCGAGGCGGGCCAGGGCGAGGCGCCCGGCACCGACCCCACCTCGGAGTCGTCCGAGGCGCAGAACGGCGAGCTCCAGCCCGGCACCGACGAGGCCGACGCCGACACCGGCGGCGCCCGCGAGCACGCCCAAGACCTCGAGGAGCACAACGAACCCTCGGACGCCACCGACTGACCGCCGGGGTCCCGCGCCACGTGAGGGCCGGGACGCGGCAGGCTGGTACCTGTGGCGGACACCGGGGGCGGATCGATCGAGCGAGCGGCGCCTCCGGCGCCGTGGTGGACGCCATTGGCCGTCGTCGGCGGCGCCGTGGTGGTCGGGGCCCTCGACGGGCTGCCCCTCGTCGGGCACCTCGGCTCGATCGGGACGCTGTACCACGAGGCGAGCCACGCCCTGGTTGCCGATGTGGCCGCCGGGGAGGTGCGCTCGATCACCGTCTTCTCCGACGGCGGCGGTGTCGCCGTGTGGGAGGGCACCGAGGTCGGGGGGCTCGTGCGCTTCTCCGTCGCCGCCGCCGGGTACCTCGGCACCGCGGTGGTGGCGCTCGCCCTCCTGACCGGCACCCTCTTCTCACGGTCGAGCCGGCGGGTGTCACTGGCCGCGGCGGCGGCGATGCTGGCGACGTGGGCCCTGTGGGTGCCGTTCTCGGCGCGGGTCGACGGGGTCAGCGGTGGCGACCAGCGCTACACGTGGTTCCTGGCCGGCGCCGTCACCGGGCTGCTGGCCGCCATCTCCTTCCTGCCCGACGCCTGGCGCCGGGTGGCGCTCGGGGCGCTGGCCGCCTCGACGCTCGCCGCCGCCTTCGACGCCAGCGACGCGGTGGTCGAGCTCAACCGGGGCGGCGCCGAGGTCCGCACCGACGCCGACACCATGGCCGACGCCATCGGTCCGCTCGGCCCGCTGGCGTGGGCCTGGCTGCTCCGCCTCGCCGTGGTGGCCATGACCATCGCGTGGGGGTGGTGGGCCGCCCGCCGCTGGCTCGGTCGGGGAGCGGAGCCTCGCGACCAATAGCCTCGCTGGGCCGTGATCCTGCTCGACGCCACCGACCTCGCCGCCAGCCGGCCCAACAAGCCCCTCTACGCCGGCGTGTCGGTGACGCTCTCGTCGGGCGACCGCCTCGCCGTGGTCGGCATCAACGGCTGCGGGAAGTCGACGCTGCTGCGCCAGATCGCCGGCATCGACCTCCTCGACGCCGGCAGCGTCCGCCAGGGCCGGGGGGCGCGCGTGGTGGTGCTCGACCAGGCCGCTCTCCTCCCCGCCGGCACGATCGGTGCCTCGTTCGGCCGGGGCGACGAGCCCGGTTGGGAGGCCGAGTCGGTGCTGGAACGCCTGGGCATGGGCGGTCGGCTGGACGACGACGTCGCCACCCTCTCCGGCGGCGAGGCGAAGCGGGTCTCGCTGGCCCGGGCGTTGGTCGAGGTGGGCCCGCCGGGCGGCGGTACCGACGAGTCGGTCCTGCTGATCCTCGACGAGCCCACCAACCACCTCGACATCGACGCCATCGCCTGGCTGGAGGAGCGCCTGGCCGGCCACCGGGGCGGGCTGGTGCTGGTGTCGCACGACCGCCACGTCCTCGATCGCGTCACCACTCGCATCCTCGAGCTCGACCGGGGACGGGCCCACGTCCACGAGGGGGGCTACGCCGGCTACCTGGAAGCCCGGGCCGAGCGCGAGGAGCGTGCCGCCGCCTCGGAATCCGTGCGCCGCAACCTCGCCCGGACCGAGCTGGCGTGGCTGCGCCGCGGAGCCCCCGCCCGCACCAGCAAGCCACGGGCCCGGATCGAGTCGGCGACCGCGCTGGTGAACGCACGCCCGGAGGCGGCCGCTCGCGACGGTGTGCTCGATCTCGGCTTCGGCGCGCCGCGCCTCGGCGACTCGGTGATCGAGCTGACCGGCGTGGGGCACCGTTTCGACACCGACGGCGGCTGGCTGTTCCGGGGGGTCGATCTTGCGCTCGATCCCCGGGAGCGACTCGGCATCGTCGGCCCGAACGGCGCCGGCAAGTCGACCCTCCTCGACGTCGTCGCCGGCCGCCTGGCCCCTGCCGAGGGCACCGTCGTGCAGGGCAGCACCGTTCGCCTCGGGATCTACGACCAGCGGGGCCGTGACCTCGACCCCACCCAGCGGGTGCGCGAGGCCGTCGCCGGCCCGCACCGGCCCCCGGACTGGGAGGACGCCCGGTTCCTCGAGCGCTTCTGGTTCGACGCCGACGCCCAGTTCGCGCCCATCGGCCTGCTCTCGGGCGGCGAGCGGCGCCGGCTGCAGCTGGTGCTGACCCTGCGCGAGCGCCCGAACGTGCTGCTGCTCGACGAGCCCACCAACGACCTCGACCTCGACACCCTCCGGGTGCTCGAGGACGTGCTGGAAGACTGGCCCGGCGCCGTCGTGGTGGTCCGCCACGACCGCGCCTTCCTGGAGCGCACGGTCACCGACGTCGTCGTGATCGACGAGACCCCCCCGGGCATCCGGGTGCCGGGCGGGTACGCCGCCTGGGAGGCCGACCGCCGGGCCCGCCGCGGCCGGGGCTCGGCCCGGGCGGTCGCCACCGCCACCTCCGGGGGCGGCGGCTCGGGCGCCCGGGCGCCTCGGTCGTCGGCGCCACCGGCTGGTGGGCGCTCCGCCAGCACCCTGCGGTACCTGCTCAAGGATGTCGAGAAGGACATGCGCCGCCTCGAGCGCCGCCGGGGCCAGATCACCGGTGAGGTGGCGGCCGCCGCTGCCGACCACGTCGCCCTGGCCCGCTTGGGCAAGGCGCTGGCCGCGGTCGAGACCGACATCACCGCCGTCGAGGACCGGTGGCTCGAGCTGACGGCCGAGGCCGACGCCGAGGCCTGATCAGCGGCGGCGGCGGGGCCGGGCGGGTGGCCGGCTCAGGTAGGCGAACGCCAGGCTGGTGGCGGTGGCGTACACGGCGTGGTGGAAGGCGTCGATGGCCACCTCGGTCGCTCCTGCAACACGTCGGGCATCAACAGGGCGGCCTCGACGGACTCAGTTGCGGACGCCGCGGAGGCCCGCCCAGGCCAGGTCGGCAACGAGGGTGGCGACCGCTGCCGGGTCGCCCTGGCGGCCCTCACGCAGCCAGTGGCGGCTGGTGCCCTCGGCGAGGCCGACGATGCCGTCGGCCAGGAGGCGGCGATTGACGTCGCTGAGGCCCTCGACGTCGATGAGCGATGCGATGGATTCGGCGATGGTGTCCTCGACCCGGCGCACGTGGGCGGCGAACTCCTCGTCGCGCCGCGTGCCGCCGCCGAAGAGGACCATGAAGGCGTCGGTGTGGGCGGCCACGAAGGCGAAGTAGGCGGCGAAGCCCCGTTGCACCTGCTGGCGCGGCGTGGCGGCCTCGGAGGTGGCCTTGCCGATCTCGTCGCGCAGGCGGCCGCCGACGTCCTCGAGCAGTTCGAGGTACAGGTCGCGCTTGGAGGCGAAGTGCTGGTAGAGGACCGGCTTGGTGACCCCGGCGGCCTCGGCGATGTCGTTCATCGAGGTGGGGTGGAACCCCCGTTCGGCGAAGACGTTGAGGGCGACCTCGAGCAGCTGGCGGCGGCGGCGAGCGGCCGGCAGGCGCACCGGTCCCGGTGCCGCCTTGGAGGCGTCGCCAGCGCGGGGCTCGGGGGTGTTCGTCACGAGGTGTCCCCTTCGTCCGGTATCAGCGCGACGATCCGCCCCGCCGATCGCTCCAGTGTGGAGGAGACCGGCGCCCGGCGGCGAAACGAACCGGGGTGCGCCCCCCTCGTCCCCGCCCTGACGCCGCCACCCGGCGTCCGCCCGAGCCGCTGCGCCCCCTGCCCGCCCGACGCCCCGGCGGCTCGCTGATCGTGGTGCAGTCCCGCCGCCGCCGCCATCGCGGCGCCCGCCCCGGCGCGCGCTAGAGCTAG
>JBBJOU010000059.1:0-9368 GCA_037724305.1 Acidimicrobiales bacterium | reverse complement strand
CCGGTGACACCGTGGCCGCCGGCGACGTCGTCGCCGTGATCGACTGAGCTTGCGAAGTCGGCCGGTTGCGCGAGCGCCAGCGAGCCGGCCGGCGCTGGGGGCCTGGGGGCGCAGCCCCCCCCCGAGACGCGACTGACAGGCTCCGCCGACCTACCGGGCGCTGCCGCGTGCCGGCCCCGGGAGGGGGACGAAGTCGATGTCGTAGAGGAGGCAGGCGATGCGGCGGTCGCCGGCGACCCAGCCGGCCTCGTCGGGGGCCACGATGGCCACGTCGAGCCGGGACGCCTCGTAGGGGGCGCCGACGTAGGCCTCGAAGCGTTCGAGGCAGGCCTCGGTGGCGAAGCCGTCGACCGCCTCACCCCCCGGGAACCGGCTCCCGGGCTCGAGGGGATGGTCCAGCACTGCGGCCACCTCGACGGTGTGCGGGCCCTCGCACGCCACCGGGCGCAGCGCGGCCGGGTCGACGGCGAGGCCGGCCCCGAGCCCGTCCAGGTCGTAGCAGCCCCCCTCGGGCACGGGCACCTCGGCCTCGGTCGCCCGTTGCTCGGGGGCGGTGGCAGGCGTGACGGCGA
Organism: Acidimicrobiales bacterium; assembly: GCA_037724305.1. Lineage (GTDB taxonomy): Bacteria > Actinomycetota > Acidimicrobiia > Acidimicrobiales > JACDCH01 > JBBJOU01. The sequence continues at coordinate 8,796 of JBBJOU010000059.1, read as the reverse complement.
CGTCGACGGTGGTGGTGGTGGCGCCGTCGTCGCCGCCACCACCGGCGCACGCCCCTGTTGTCAGCGTCGCCGCCACGGCGAACGCCGCCGCCGCCCGGACCATCAGTAGTTGGCCGGGAGGAGCAACGAGACGTTCTCGAAGCACAGGTAGAGGGCGGGCACGAACGCCACCAGGCCGACGACGTACACCGGCACCTTCGCCCGGCGGAAGCGCTTGCTGGCGGCCCAGCACACCAGCCATACGAGGGCGCACGCCAGGCCCCACAGGACCGCCGGCCAGGGGTCGACCGCCTCGCCCTGGATGCCGTCGAGGGTGTCGGGGCGGGCTTCGACGGCGGCGGCGGGCTCTGCCGCCGGCTCGGACCGGGGGGTCGGCGGCGCCGGCTCGCCGATCAGTTCCGCCTGGACGATGATGCGCAGGCGGGCCGAGTACTTGGGGTGGCAGGCGGTGAGGGTGAGGAGGTTCTCGCCGTCCCGGTCGTCGAGGACGTCGACCCGGTCGGGGGTGACGACGAAGTGCCCGAGGCCGGTCTCGGCGGCTTCCGCGGCCACGATCACCCGGTAGACGAAGTCGCCCTGCACGGTCTGGATGCGGATCTCGTCGCCCGGTTGCAGCTGGTCGATGTCGCCGAAGGGGGCCCCGTAGGTGGTGCGGTGCCCGGCGATGCCGACGTTGCCCGCCTGGCCGGGCAGCGGGGTCTCGGGATAGTGGCCCGGTCCCAGCTTGAGGTCGGTGACGCCGACGCCCTCGACGAAGGTCCAGTCGATGCCGATGCGGTCGATGACGATCCGCCCGGCGGCCTCGCCCCGCTGCGGGAGGGCCTCGGGCGGGAGGGTGGGGACGGTGGACGGCGGGAGCCGTGCCGTCGTGGTCGGACCGCCGGCGACGGTGGTGGGCGTCGCCGTCGTGGTGGTCGTCGGGTCCTCACCGACGAGCTGGCCGGCGGCGTCGAGCTGCTCCTGGAACTGGCCGTCGAGGCGGTCCTGGGCTTGGGCGGTGCGCAGGCCGGTGCCCCACAGTTGATAGGCGACGAAGGCCAGCAGCAGGACCCCGGCGGTGATCATCGTGCGCCCGACACCGCCCAGCAGGCGCGCCAGCACGCCCCCCCGGGGGCGCGGCCGGTTGTCGGGAGGTTCCACGGCCGTACCGTACGACACGATCCCGGCGCCGCCCGCGCAGGTCGAGGGCCGTGGGGCGACCGACGACACGTCGGGCCGACCTGCCCCGGCCCGAAGGTGGTCAGTAGCCTGGCACCCAGCCCATGGAGCCCGCCGTCGACCTCCGAGCCGCCGTCACCCTGCTCGGCCGTTTCCCCGCCCTGGCCGGGGTCGACCTCCGGGTCGACGCCGGAGAGGTGGTGCTGCTGCGCGGTCCGAACGGGGCGGGCAAGTCCACCCTCCTGCGCACGTGCGCCGGCCTGCTGGCCGCCAGCTCCGGGCGGGCCCACGTGCTCGGTCACAACCTCGCCGACGGCCGGGAACGACGGGCCGTGCGCCGCCGGGTGGCCTTGCTCGGCCACGCCACCGGCCTCTACGACGACCTGACCGTCGCCGACAACGTCGCCTTCTGGGGTCGGGCCGGTGGTGCCGACGACGCCGACGTGGCCGCTGCCCTCGCCGCCCTCGGCCTCGACGGCCGCCTGGCGTCGGTGGCCGTGGCCCGCCTGTCGGCCGGCCAGCGCCGCCGCACCGCCCTCGCCTGCGTCGTCGCCCGGCGGGCCGAGCTCTGGCTCCTCGACGAGCCCCACGCCGGGCTCGACGCCGCCGGCCGCGACCTTCTCGACCACCTGGTGCGCGACGCCGCCGCCGCCGGGGCGACCGTGCTGCTCGCCAGCCACGAGCTCGACCGCGCCGCCGCCCTCGCCGCCCGCCACGTCACCATCGCCGGCGGCGTGGTCGTCGAGGACTCGCGAACCGCGGCGCCCGCGCCGCCGACCATCCAGTCCCTGCCGGTCGCCGTCGCCGGGAGCTCGGTGTGAGCGTCCCCCTCCTCGCCGACTCCCGTCTGGTGGCGGGCAAGGACCTGCGCCTGGAGTGGCGCAGCCGGGTCACCACCAACCAGGTGGCCCCCTTCGCCATCCTCGTGCTGGTGCTGTTCGGCTTCGCCCTCGACGCCGACGCCGCCCTCCTCGACCGGGCCACCGCCGGCCTCTACTGGATCGCCGTGCTGTTCAGCGGACTCCTCGCCATCCAGCGCAGCTTTGCCATCGAGGCGGTCGACGGCACCCGCGACGCCCTGCGCCTCTCGGGTCTCGACCCCGGTGGCATCTTCCTGGGCAAGTCCGCCGCCGTGGCGGCCCAGTTGCTGACCCTCGAGGTCGTGCTGCTCGGCGGCGTGGCCATCCTCTACGGCACCGACCTGGCCGGCGTCGGCCTGCTCGCCGCCACCTGCCTCGCCGCCACCGTCGGCATCGCCGCCGTCGGCTGCCTCTACGGCGCCCTCGCCGCCGGCCTCCGGGTGCGCGAGACGCTCCTGCCGCTCCTGCTGCTGCCCGTGCTCGCCCCGGTGCTCATCGCTGCCACCCGCGCCTTCGAGGCCGCGCTGGGCACGGTTGGCGTGAACGGGTGGGCGTGGGTCACGCTGCTGGCCGTGTTCGCGACGACCTACACCGCGCTCGGCCTCGCCTGCTTCGGTTCCCTCCTGGAGGATTCGTGACCCTCAGCGCGACCACCCGGCCCCCTGCCGCCACCGGTGACGCCGGACCGGCGCCGGGCCCCCCCGCCCACACCGGTTCGTCGGGGTCCCGCGTGCTCGGCACCCTGACCATTGTCGGCGTCGTGGCCCTCGTGGCGTTCGGGCTGGTCATCAGCCCGGCCGACGTCAACCAGGGCGACGCCGTCCGCCTCATGTACATCCACGTGCCGGCGGCGATCATCGCCTACCTGGCCTTCTTCGTGACCGCCGTCGGGTCGGTCATGTGGCTGGTGCGCAAGTCGACGTGGTGGGACCTGGTGGCGGCCAGCTCGGCCGAGATCGGCGTCCTCGGCACCGGCATCTGCCTGGTCACCGGGATGGTCTGGGGCCGCCCCACGTGGGGCGCCTACTGGATCTGGGACGCCCGGCTCACCACCACCGCCCTGCTGTTCCTGCTGTTCTGCGGCTACCTGGCCATCCGCCGTATCCCGGCCGACCCGGCGGTGCGCAACCAGCGGGCGGCGGTGGCCGGGCTCATCGCCTTCGTGGACGTTCCCATCGTCCACTTCGCCGTCAGCTGGTGGCGCAGCCTGCACCAGGACGCCACCATCAGCCGGCTCGATCCCACCATCGACGGGCTCATGCTGTTCACCCTCATGCTGGGCATGGTGGTGTTCCTCCTCGGCTACCTGTGGCTGATGGTGCACCGGTTCCGCATCGCCTGGATGGAGGACCGCATCGACGACGTCGGCCTCGACCGCGCCCTCGACGAGCGCCGGGCCGAGGGCCAGCCGCAACCGGTGGCGGCTGCCGAGACCGACACCGTGGGGGCGCTGTGACCCACGCCGGCTATGTCGCCGCCGGCTGGGGGCTGACCATCGGGCCGGTCGCCGCCTACGTGGCCTGGACGCTCGTCCGCGGCCGGCGTCTCGCCCGCCAGCTACCGCCCGAGGAGCGCCGGTGGACGGACAGCTGAACGACTCGCGGACCGACGACGACGATCCCGGTGCCGGTGGCGGCCACGACCCCGCCGCCGACCTCGACCTCCGCCCCCGAACCGGGCCGGCCGACACCGAGCGCGCCGCCCGCCGGGAGCGCAACCGGCGCCGCCCGGCGGTATGGGCCACGCTCGCCGTGGTGGTGGCCGGCATCGGCTTCGCCGGGTACAAGATGCTCGACTCCGCCACGCTGTTCTTCTACAACGCGGACGAGGCCGTCGAGCGCCGCGACGACCTCGGGGAGCGCCGGTTCCGCATCCAGGGCGAGGTGCAGGACGACGTCGTCGCCGGCGACGGCACCACCGCCTTCTCCATCACCGAGGCCGACGTGACCGTCGAGGTCATCTCGTCGGCCGCCGCCCCCTCGGACCTGTTCGAGCCCGGCATCCCGGTGGTGCTCGAGGGCCGGTTCGAGGAGGGGTCGACGACGTTCCTCGCCGACAACATCCTGGTCAAGCACAGCGAGGAGTACGAGGCCGACAACGGCGAGGACCCTGAGCGTCGTGACGCCGTGCCCGAGGATGCCGCCGAGACCGGCGACGGGACCGAGCCGTGAACAACGCCATCGGCATGGGTGGGATCGTCCTCGGCCTCACCGGGGCCCTCGGCGGCGTCCTGTTCGTCGCCGTCGGTCTCGCCCGCCAGCGGGCCGACCTGTTGCGCACCGCGTGGAGCTTCGCCCTGCTGATCCTCGGCGGGGCGGTGCTGGCCACCTTCGCCATGGAGCGGGCGTTGATCACCCGCGACTTCACCGTCACCTACGTCGCCCAGAACGGGTCGTCGCGCACCCCGGCCCTCTACAACGTGGCCACGCTGTGGTCGGCCCTCGAGGGCTCGATCATCCTGTGGGGGCTGGTTCTGGCCGGGTTCATCATGGCGACCGCCTGGAAGTTCCGGGCCCGCCTGGCCGACCCGCTGGTGGGCTGGGCGATGCTCACCATGTTCGTGGTCGCCGCCTTCTTCTTCTTCCTCATGGCCGGCCCCGCCCGCCCGTTCGTGGCCTTCGACCCGCCGGTCGGCTTCGACGGCCCCGGGCCCAACCCGCTGCTCCAGAACCACCCGTTGATGGCCGTGCACCCGCCCATGCTGTACCTCGGTTACGTCGGCTTCACCGTGCCCTTCGCCTTCGCGGTGGCCGCCCTCGCCACGGGCCGCCTGGGCGAGGGGTGGATGCTCGCCACCCGGCGCTGGACGCTCTTCGCCTGGGGCTTCCTCAGCCTCGGCATCGTGCTCGGCGCGTGGTGGAGCTACGAGGTCCTCGGTTGGGGTGGGTACTGGGCGTGGGACCCGGTCGAGAACGCCAGCTTCCTGCCGTGGCTCACCGGCACCGCCTACCTCCACTCGGTGATGGTGCAGGAGCGACGGGGGATGCTGCGGGTCTGGAACCTGTCGCTGGTGTGCGCCACCTTTGCTCTCACCATCCTGGGCACGTTCCTCACCCGCTCCGGGGTGCTCAACTCGGTGCACGCCTTCAGCGAGTCGCTGATCGGTCCGTACCTCCTCGGTTTCTTCGCCGTCATCGTGGCCGTGACCTGCGGCCTGGTCGCCTGGCGGGGCGACGCCATCCGCTCGCCCGGCCGCATCGACGCGGCGGTGAGCCGGGAGGGGTCGTTCCTCGCCAACAACCTGCTGTTCGCCGCCTTCGCCTTCGTGGTGCTGCTCGGCACCGTCTTCCCCCTCGTGGTCGAGGCTGTCACCGGCGACCGCATCACCGTCGGCGAGCCGTTCTTCGACCGCATGGCCATGCCCCTCGGCCTCGCCCTGTTGTTCCTCATGGCCGTCGCCCCCGCCCTGCCGTGGCGCAAGGCCGCCACCGAGACGCTCATGACCCGCCTGCTGTGGCCGGCGTGGTTCGGCGTCGCCTGCGTGGTGGTGCCCGCCGCCTTCGGCGCCCGCGGGCTCGCCCCCCTCCTCGCCTTCGGCCTCGGCGGGTTCGCCGCCGGCGCCGCCGTCCGCCAGGTCGTGCTCGCCACCCGCCGCCAGGGGTGGCGGGGTCTGGTGGGGCGCACCAACGGCGGGATGATCGTCCACCTCGGCGTCATCTGCATCGGCGTCGCCCTCGCCGCCTCCACTGCCTACGCCACCGACCGGGAGTTCACCCTCCGGCCCGGCGACGTGCGCGAGGTGGCCGGCCACACCGTCGAGTACATCGGCACCACCACCGACGAGACGCCGCAGCGCATCCGGACGCGGGCGCAGATCCGCGTCGACGGCGGGCAGGTCTACACGCCGTCGTTGTCGCGCTTCTCCGGCGGCAGCAACGTGATCGGCACGCCGTCGGTGAGGACCTCGCTGACCCAGGACGTCTACCTTGCCCTCCTCCCGGCCGACACGACCGGCGGCGACACCATCGGCCTGCGCGTCATCGTGCAGCCGCTCGTGGTGTGGTTGTGGATCGGCGGCATCCTCATGTTCGTCGGTACCGCCCTGGCCGCCTTCCCCGGCCGCCGTCGCGACCCCACCGACCCCGTGTCGGCGCCCGTCCCGTCCGCCGTCGCCACGCGTCCGCCGGCCCCGGAGCCCGACGACCGACCGGAGCTCGTCGGCACCTCCCCATGACCGACGCCGCCACCGATGATCGGGTCGAGACCAGTGCCCCCCCGCCCCGACGATCGCGCGTCGTCCTCGCCGTGGTCGTGCCCGTCGCCGTGGTGCTGGTGGCCTTCATCGGCCTGCTCGCCACCGGGGAGCCCGCCGCCAACCGCATCACCGAGAGCACCATCGTCGGTCGGCTCGTGCCCCCCACCGCCGGCCCCACCCTCGACGGTGACACCTTCGACATCGAGCGCCAGGAGGGCCGCTGGGTCCTGGTGAACTTCTTCGCCACCTGGTGCGCCCCGTGCATCGCCGAGCACGACGACCTCGCCACCTTCGCCGAGCGCCACGAGGCCATCGGTGACGCCACCGTCGTGTCGGTGGTCTACGGCGACGAGGAAGCCGACGCCCGTGCCTTCTTCGACGAGCGAGGTGGCGACTGGCCGGTCATCGTGGGCGACCCCCTCGACCTCGGCCGGATCGCCCTCGACTACGGCGTGACGGGCGTCCCCGAGTCGTACCTCATCGCCCCCTCCGGCGTGGTCGTCGCCAAGATCGTCGGCGGCATCACCGCCGAGGGCCTCGAGCAGATCCTGGCCAACGCCGTCGCCGGCCGGCCGCTGGACTCGTGACCGGCGTCGTGCAAGACCCGGCGGCACCGACCCCCGCAGCGACAGAGGAATCGCCGGCACCGGCACCGACACCGGCCGACGCTCGCCGGCGGCGGCTGCGCCTCTCGTGGCTCGCGCTGCTGGTGGTGTTGGTCGTCGGCCTCGTCGTCGGCACCAGCGGTGACCGCGGGCCCCGCACCACCGAGGAACGGGTCGACGCCATCGCCGAGACCGTGCGCTGCCCGACGTGTCGCAGCCAGGCGGCGGCCGACTCCGACGCTGCGTCGGGGCGGGCCGTGGTCGCCGAGATCGGGGCCCAGGTCGAGGCCGGTCGAACCGACGACGAGATCCGCGCCTACTTCTCCGACATCTACGGCGAGCAGATCCTGCTCACGCCGTCGGGCTCGGGCTTCGTCGGCCTGGTCTGGGTGCTTCCCGTCGTCGCCCTCGTTCTCGGCGCCGCCGGCCTCGCCCTCACCTTCCGCAGGTGGAAGCGCTGGTCGACGTAGGCGTGCCCGCCGACGTCGCCGCCGACGACCAGCCGCCGGGTTCGCCGGACCGCGACGCGCGGATCGATCGGGCGGTGAAGGCGGGGCTGGACGAGCAGGAGGCGTTCCTGGTGCGCTCGCTCGCCGACCTCGAGCGCGAGCACGAGGCCGGGGACCTGACCGACGGTGACCATGCCGAGCTGCGATCCCGGTACGAGGACCGCCTCGCCGCCGTTCGCGACGCGTTGGTCGCGGGCCGCTCCCGGGTGGCGTCCGCCCGTCGCGCCGACGGTGCTGCCGCCCCCCGGCGGCGGCCGGCGGTGGTCGCCGGGGCGGTCGTGGGTGTGGTGGCCTTCGCGGTCGTCGCCGGCCTGCTGGTGGCCGCCGCCGTCGGGCGGCGCGACCCCGGCGAGTCGGCCACCGGGGCCGACCCCCCTGGCGACCGCCCCGTCGCCGCCGCCGCCCGGGCCGACTGCTTCGCCCTCGACACCGATCGTGACGCCGACGCCGCCGCCAACTGCTACCTGGACTACGTCGAGGACAACCCCGACGACGAGGAGGGCCTGGCCTACTTCGGCTGGTTCCTGTTCCGGGTCGGGCGGGAGGCGGCCACACCGGACGCCGCCGAGCTGCTCGACACGTCGGCCGTCTACCTCGACCGCGCCGTGGAGGCTGACCCCGAGTACGCCGATGCCCGGGCCCTGCGGGCCATCACGCGAGCGGCGACCGGCCGTCGCCAGGACGCCCTCGCCGACCTCGAGGTGCTCGACACCCTCGATCCCCCGCCCGGCCTGCTCGAGCTGGTGGCCCCGGTGCGCGAGTCGCTGCTGGAGGACACCACCGCCACCGTTCCCGGCGCCGACGACAGCGACGGCGGCGGCCCGACCACGACGGCAGCCGGATGAGCGCGACGGTACGAATCGGCGGGGGCCAGGGGTTCTACGGCGACGGCCGGGGCCCGCTCGGCGACCTCCTCGACGCCGGTGTCGACTACCTGGTGTGCGAGGCCCTGGCCGAGCTCACCCTCGCCATCCTGGCCAAGGACCGGGCCCGCGACGAGGCCCGGGGCTACACCCGGGACCTGCCGGCCTACGTCACCGCGGCGCTGCCGCACATCGCCGCCGGGCGCACGACGATGATCACCAACGCCGGCGGCATCAACCCCGTCGCCGCCGGCCGGGCGGTGCTCGACACCCTGCGCCGGGCCGGGGCGACCGGCCTGCAGGTCGCCACCGTGGTCGGCGACGACGTGCTCGGCGAGGCGACCGCCCTCGGCCTGCCCGACGGCGCCCTCTTCGCCAACGCCTACCTGGGCGCCCGGCCCATCGTCGAGGCTCTCGACCGGGGGGCCGACGTGGTGGTGACCGGCCGGGTGGCCGACGCCAGCCTGTTCCTGGCCCCCCTGGTGCACCGCTACGGGTGGGCGTGGGACGACTGGGACCGCCTGGCCGCCGGCGTGGTGGTGGGCCACCTCCTCGAGTGCTCGGGCCAGGTGTGCGGCGGCAACTTCTCCGGTGACTGGTGGGTCG